>NZ_JBDOQR010000027.1:0-58905 GCF_039839315.1 Phaeobacter sp. CAU 1743
CTCACGGGCATGCTGGCTGCGGGTGAGTTCGGTCCAGGCCATCGTGGTCTCCGTTCAGTGTCGTACCCGAACAGAAACACAACCTCCTGAACTCACTCAATTAGTTTCAAATCGGGCTCTCAGACACTCGGAGAAGTGCGGTAGCCACGAATGAAGGTGGATGAACAGCTAAGGAGAACCGCCAAAAGGTTTCAGAGCTATTTTCGAGACCGATCAGGAACAGGGCATACGTCGAACCTTAAATTCGCCAGTTCCCAGACCACTGGCCATTGCCGAGTTCCTGCCCACATGCACACTCATCTGTGGATCCTATGCGGCAGCACTCAAGCAGAACGAAGGCCTCCATGGCCATCTACGGAACTCGGCCATCTGTTCACGCGGCACGTCGATCAGGCGGATTCAAGCGACTGCAACCTTTCAGGCCTTCACGACAGCCCCCACAGCGTAAGCGCAGAAGCAAGGGTAACAGTGGCACAGGTCGGTTCACGCATCAGATGTCGTCTTGCCCTTTTCGAGCATAGGCTATACGTCATTGACACATACACCGCTGAAACCTATATGAGACTAAAGATGACACGATTGCAGACAGTGGTCGAACTGCCCGAATTCCAAAGACGGGCCAAGGCAATCATGTCCGACTTGGAACGCGAGGCTGCGATCGACTTCATTGCCACCAATCCGGAGGCTGGCGTCTCTCTTGGTGGCGGGTTGCGCAAGGTCCGCATCCCAAGAGAAGGGGGCGGCAAGAGTGGCGGCTTCAGGACGGTGTATGTTTTTGGCGGGAGCCATATGCCGATCTTCCTGATCACGGTTTTCGCCAAAAACGAGAAGGCCAACCTGTCGAAGACCGAACAGGCCGCCGCGGTAGAGATGAGCAAGGCGCTCGTCGCGAAATATGGAGACGCAACATGAGTGCATTTGAAACCGTATCCAAGGGCCTCGAAGAGGCTCTGGCCTTCGCGAATGGCGATTTGGCCGACGCCAAAGTGCATGAAGTTTCCGTGGCGGAGGTCGATGTCGCCGAAGTCCGGCAACGGACGGGCCTGTCCCAGGCCGAGTTTGCGAAGAGCATTGGCGTCGCGAAAGGTACGCTCCTGAACTGGGAACACGGGCGCCGGCACCCGACAGGCCCAGCACAGGTTCTGCTGGCATTGATCGCCAAGAAGCCTTCCGTCGTACAGGACCTCTTGCGCGGGGCGTGAACCGGGGCCTAAGCCCCGATCCTCTTGATGCGGATTCCGAGCTTGCGGGCCTTGTCGACGATGTTCTCGGTGATGCCCGAACCGGGCGTGGCAATCAGACCCTGTGGCATGGTTTCGAGCATCTTGTCGTTGCGCTTGAAGGGGGCGGCCTTGCCGTGGCTCTTCCAGTCGGGCTTGAAGACCACCTGGGTGATCCCACGGGTATCTGCCCAGCGGGCCGCGATCATCTCGGCGCCTTTGGGCGTGCCACCATGCAGCAGCACCATGTCGGGGTATTTCGCATGGGTGGCATCGAGGACGGACCAGATCAGATCGTAAGCCTGATAGTCCCCGCCTGAGAAAGCGATCCGCGTGCCTTCGGGGCAGTGCACCTCGGTCTCCTTGCGACGCTTGGCCGAGAGATAGGCCCGGCTGTCCACCACGGCGGAGGTGAGGCCGCGATGTGAGACCTTGGATCCGGTGCGGGGGAGCCAGGGCGAACCGGTGGCGGCCGAGAAGTGGTCTACGGCCAGATCGCGCATCTGCTCGAAGGCGTCGCGATGGTCCCAGAGCTTGAGCCCGATCATCTGGAGGCGCTCGAGTTCGACCGAGGCGACCTCGGAGCCGTCCTGTAGCCCCAAGCTTTCCCTGACCTCGAATTCGTTGTCGTCGAGAAGCTTCTGGATATGGGTGAGCCGACGATGGAAGATCGAGGTGAGGGACCAGAGCATCTCTTCGAGATTGTCTTCCAACTGGCTGCCAGTGAGGAGGCCGATGGTGGTGTCAAAGAGGGTCGCCATGGCGAGTTCGACTTCGTCGGGCTGGGGCAGGGGGCGGTGATCGGTCTCGCCGGGTCCCGGTGTTGCGCCGTGAAGTGCCAGGTGGTCGAGGATGCCGGAGGTCACGCCGGTCTCCTCTTGGATGTCTGTCTGATGGGGCATTGTCTGGTTCCTCTGTTTGATCTGACCCGATTTGGATGGGGCGATATCAGGACCGGCGGCGACCGGGCCGCATCCGTCAGGATCGGAGCGCAGCGGAGAATGCGCCCAAGGCCGGAAAATTGCTCCCGCGAGGAATGGCCCGAAGGGGCAGGGGAATTTTCTGGTTCGGGGGGCATTGCTGCCCGGGCGAGGGGCACTCTGCCCCGACCCGCCGGTCCATCGCTCCCCTTATCCAAACGGGATCAGATCGAACCCGCGGAACCTTTGCCCTGTCCGGCATCACCGGGGAGACTGGCGCTCATCCGTCCTCGATCTCCAGACCGTTTGCCTTCATGGCCCCTAACAGAGACCGGCGCAGCGCATCTCTGCCAAATGTCCGCAGATCATCGTTGAAATCGCCCAGTTCAGGGACGAGATAACCGCAGGAAATTCCTCGATATTCCAGTTGGTTACGCAATCTTATGGATGCATTGCGTCCGGCATCGTCATTGTCCCGCGCGATCCAGATGCGCTGAATCCCCGGCGATGGAATGAAGAGGCCGAGATGGGTGGCGGTGAGACAGGAGGCGAGGTCGAACTCCGGGAGAGCCGTTCCGATTGAGAGGGTGTTTTCGAGCCCTTCGCCGACGATGAGATCCGAGCGACCCGCGCCGGCCCAGAAGCGGATGGCATGGCCGTGCAGCTGCCCAAGGATCCGTTTGGGTCTCTCGATCGTGGCCAACCCGTCGGTAGACGGGTCGAGATAGACCCGCGCGCATCCGGTGATCTGGCCCCGTTTGTCGGTGATCTTTGCGAGCAGGGCAGGGGCCCTTCGCGGCTGATCGGGATCGTCCTCGCCCTGCCGCAGGAAGACTCGAGGGTGATAGCGCAGGGCAGGTCCAAGCCGTGTGATGCCGCGCCCCTGCAGATAGGTGGCGGCCGGGGTGCCAAGCACCGGCTTGCCAGCGGCAAAGAGCTTCCGCGCCCGCGCGATGCGTTTGGCGGAGGCTGCATCAGGGCGCTCAGCCCTTTGGGTGTCTCGAGGTGCGGCAGGGCAGGGGGCCTCGCCGAGAAAGGACCGGGCCTCCCTCAGCGTCTCCTTGAGCGTGACCGACCCAAGCCGTTCCTGCAGCAGGTCGATGAGATCGCCATATTCACCCGTCGCGAAATCTTGCCAGGATCCGGCCTTGCGCTCACCTTGAGCTTGCAGACGGATGGCGAGGCTTTGGCCCTTTGCACCGGACGTGTCGCCGACCTGCCAATAATTGCCCTGCTTACGACCCTCGGGGAAATACTGGCGGCAGAAACTCTCGGCACGGTCTGCCAGAGCGGCCGAGAGGTCTGCGATGCTGCGCCGCGCGCTCATGCGGCGACATCCGCTGCGCTGGCACCCACCGGGTGCTCAGCCAGAACCCGCGCCAGCACGTCAGTGCCATCCACTGGGATGAACACCCGAGTCTTCCACTGGATCACCTCGGCAAAACAACCCATCGCTTTCAGACGGGGCAGGGCCGCGCCCGACGCGCCGATCAGCTCAAGTCTCGGCTGTCCCATGACCAACGACCGGCGCAACTGGTAGCCGCCGAGGAGGTTCAGGGTCGTCCTGGCTTCCATCACCGCGCTGAGCACTTCCTGCGGCGACATCTCGATCTGACAATCGAGACCAAGGCGTGAATAGACATTCAGGAGCTGCTCCTGACTGACGAGACGGCCGATAGCGCGCTCCCCGTCCTCGGCCTGCAGGCGGTAAATGCGCATGTTGTCGGCAGGAAGCCGGTCCCAGATCGGCAGGAGGAGGCCGCAGATCAGCGTGATCTTCGATGTGGTGAACTGCGGCACCGCGTCGACCTCAGCCTGCCAGAGCTGTTCGAACATCGCATCGTCTATCTCTTCCCAGTGCGATTTCGAGAACTCGGTGAGGGCGAGGATCTCGGTCGCCATGGGCCGTAGCAGTTTCACCCGCAGGATCGGTACGCCATCCTCATCCATGAAGGCCGGCGCCTTCACCATCAGGGCCGCGCGTTTGGAGGTCTTGTTCCAATAGAGCGTCGCGCCTTTGTTATCAGCGCAGATGGCTTTCACGCGGGACAGGGTGAGCGGATCGTTTCGATCCGTACGCTCAACGGTCAGGGCGGTGGCCGTCGCCCCCGTCGCCTCATGTTCGAAGATCACCTTGCGGTCGACGATCTCGAATTTTTCGGCGCGCAGGGTCTCTAGCCCGACGTCCAGCGTGCCAGCCTGCCGTGCGTCCTCGATGATGGCCGAAAGTAACCCGCCGAAAGCCTCGAAGATCGCGTCCTGCATGTCGATCCGCAGTGCCAGACAGCGGTTCAGGAACTGCTGGATAGGCGGCAGATTCTCTTTCATCGTGCCATCCGCCTCATCGAGTGTCAGCCCGGTCATCTCCTGGAACCTGGCATATGAGCAGGCGTCGATCTTGCCCGCCCGCAGCTTGTAGAAGAACTGTCGCAGCGCCGCGCGTGCGTAGGGGCTCTCAAGATTGTCCTCGGCGCGGAACATGTTCTGGCCGCCGGTTTCGCGCTGCCCCTTGGTGATCGCCCCGAGCGTGTCGAGGCGGCGCGCGATGGTGGAGAGGAACCGTTTCTCACCCTTCACGTCTGTTGCGACGGGTCGAAACAGCGGCGGCAGCGCCTGATTGGTGCGGTTGGTGCGCCCGAGCCCCTGGATCGCATTGTCGGCCTTCCAGCCGGGCTCAAGGAGGTAATGCACCCGCAGGCGCTGGTTCTTGGCCCCGAGATCGGCATGATAGCTGCGCCCGGTGCCACCGGCATCGGAGAAGATCAGGATGCGCTTGGCATCATCCATGAAGGCCTGGGTTTCTCCGAGGTTGGAGGAAGCGGGACGCTTCTCGACCCTGAGCCGCCCCTCCCGCGTCTTCACGATGCGCCGTTTGCGCCCCGTGACCTCGGCCACAGCCTCCCCTCCGAAATGCCAAAGGATCTGGTCGAGGGCACCCTGTACTGGGGCGAGGGCACCGAGATGCTCGACAAGCTCGTCCCGCCGCCGCTCCGCCTCGCGGCAAATGATGTGATTGCCATCGCCATCGACGGCCGGGCGCGAGCGCAGATCCCCGCTCTCGTCGGTGTAAGGCTCGAAGAGCCGCGTCGGGAAGGAATGCATCAGGTAGTCCATGATGTTCTCGCGCGGCGTAAAATCGACCTGCAGATCATCCCACTCCGAAGGCGGGATCTCTTCGAGACGCCGTTCCATCACCGCCTCGCTGGTCGACACCACCTGGATCACCGCCGAATGACCGGCCGCCAGGTCTGCCTCGATCGAACGGATCAGAGAGGGGCATTTCATGGCGGTGATGAGGTGGTTGAAGAAGCGCTGCTTGTTGCTCTCAAACGCCGAGCGCGCGGCGGATTTCGCCTGGGGGTTCAAGGTGCCGGTATCAGACGAAATGCCAGAGGCTTGTAGGGCAGCCTCAAGGTTGGTGTGGATGATCTGGTAGGCATCAGCGTAGCTGTCGTAGATCGCGACCTGGGCGGGCGTCAGCTCATGGACCAGCATCTCGTATTCGACCCCGGCATAGGAGAGGGACCGCGCGAGATAGAGCCCAAGCGCCTTCAGGTCGCGCGAGATCATCTCCATGGCGGCGATGCCCCCGGCCTCCATCGCGGCGACAAATTCTGCCCGCGTCACGAAGGGGAAATCTCCCGTGCCCCAGAGACCGAGGCGCGAAGCATAGGCAAGATTGCCAACGACCGTCGCCCCGGTGGCCGAGACATAGAGTACGCGGGCGTCGGGCACGGCGTTTTGCAGCGCGAGGCCCGCAAGGCCTTGTTGAGAGGCCTTTTTGTCGCCGCGGTCGGACTTTTCGCCGGCGGCATTGGCCATGGCGTGGCTTTCATCAAAAGCGATGACCCCGTCGAACCCCTCGCCGAGCCAGGAGGTCACTTGCTCGAGGCGGGCAGCCTTGCCCTCACGTTCAGCCGAGCGCAGCGTGGCGTAGGTAACGAAGAGGATGCCCTCGGGCAGGCGTATGTCGCTGCCTTGGCGGAATTTTGAGAGCGGCACGATATCGCTTTCACGCCCGCCGAGCGCCATCCAGTCGCGTCGCGCATCCTCGATGAGCTTGTCGCTTTTTGAGACCCAGACCGCCCTGCGACGCCCCTGCAGCCAGTTGTCGAGAATGATACCCGCGACCTGTCGCCCTTTACCGCATCCAGTGCCATCACCGAGGAACCAGCCCTTGCGCAGGCGGAAGGCGCCTTCGTCACCCTCAGCCGCTGCAATCAGTTGGCCTTCGATCTCGCCACGCTTGAACAAGCCTTTGAGATGCGTCTCGTGTGCATTGCCCGCGTAGATCACGCTTTCGAGCTGCGGCGCAGAGAGGAGACCGTCTCGAACGAGGGTCTTCGGCAGAACGGGGCGGTAGCTCGGCACGGGCGGCGGCACCGAGGCCATGGCGGCGGATTGCACAAGTGCTGTCGGATGCTCCGCCGCGCCGTCGATCCGGATCGCCTGCAGGTCATAGACCTCGTAGACCGTGTCCTGCAACGTGCCATAGGGTTCGCTCCAGGCTTTTGGCAAGTAGTCGAGCGGGGCCGTCTCGATGTCGTCGAACGGATGCTTCGCGCGTTCCTCGGCGAGCGCACGGGTTTCTTTGCGTGCTGCGTTGCGCAGGGCGTGGAGGTTGGTGCGGGTCGGCTGAGACGGGACCGAAAGGGCCGATGTGGTGGGGCAGGGCGGGGGGCTGCGGCGTTCCGGGCAATGGGCGAGTACTACGGAGAGAAGATCACTCGTGGTCGCGCAGATCGGATGATAGGCGGCGTCAATATCAGCCGGTGCGGTCTCTTCAGCACCAGCCGCGCGCTTATCGATTACCGTCAACCGCGTGTCGATCGTGGTGCCATGCCGTGCGAAGACCTTGCCGTCGATGGGGGCCGAAAACACGACATCGGCGCTCTGGCCGATCCGCTGAAATGTCGACTGGAAGGATTTCAAAGAGGGACGGAAGCTTTCGCCGGTGATGACGACAAGCCGCCCACCAGGCGCGAGGCGTGCCAGGGCGGAAAGCACATGCTGACTGGTCGCTTGCCTAAACCGGCCCTCGACATGGTTGGCAGCGGAAAACGGCGGGTTCATCACCACGACCGAGGGCGTGATCGAGCGATCAAGACGATCGTCGATCGAGGCAGCATCGTGGTCAGATACGGCGGCATCGGGGAACAACTGCCCCAGTAGGGCGCGGCGCGTGTCGGCAAGTTCATTCAGCGCCAACCGTGCACCAGCGATCTTTGCAAAGATGGCCAGCATGCCCGTGCCCGTCGACGGCTCGAGCATCAGGTCGTCGTCCCGAAACCCGGCGGCCTGCGCGACGATGGCCGCGAGGGGCAAAGGCGTGGAAAACTGTTGCAGACGGATACTGTCTTCGGAGCGGCGCGTGTGAGACGGGGCCAGAGCCGTGAAACGTTCGATCATGGTGAGGAAGGCCTGCGGCGACAGTGCCTGACGCTGCATCAGCGCGCCGTAGCGCGAGAGTATAAGGATTTGGGCGACCTCGGCCGCCTCATAGGCGTCTTTCCAGACCCAGGCACCACTTGTGTCACTGGCACCGCAAGCATCTTCCATCGCGGCGCGAAGTGCGGCGGCGTCGATGGACCTGCCTGCCTCGAAAACGGGGACGAGGATTTTCGCAGCCTGCATCAGGTTTTGGGCGAAGCGTGGGGCATCCGGCAGGGCAGGGGCTTCGGGCTCGGTTGCAAGTTGGACGGAATGGGGGTGAGCGTTCATCGGCAATCTCCGGGGTTGAGGGTTGGCCCCGAGCCCCGCGTGCACTCTCTCACCCGGGAGGGGTCACCCCTCCCGCCCTGTCTCTCACTCTTTCATGGCCTCGAAAACTGAAGTCTTGGCAGCGAAAACTTATCCACAAAATCTGGGGATGACGCTGTGGGCGTTGTCGCGCAAACCCATGCCAGGCTGCTGGGACACGGCCGTGCCTGCATTTTGGGCACCTCCAGCGAAACGGACCCGACACACAGCAAGCTCGGGGACCGAATGGTCAACGAGGAGAAATCGCAAGAGCTCAGAATGGGGATCTGCAAATAAAAAGGCGACATCCGGGAGGAGGTGGATGCCGCCGATTATTCCGGATCGGCTCAGGGAGGAGGAGAGAACCGATCACAAGAGCGAACATAGGAGCAATGCTGCAGTCGCACAATGGGCGGGCTATGACTTTTCTGCAATGCAGCAATGCATGTCCGCGATCGGGTGCTGCCCATAGTTCCGGTGTGTGGCGGCGAGTTATTCTATGGATATGCGGTCAATGCACCGGTCGCGGGTGGCGCATGGGGATCGGACCGAGGAACGGCATTCCGCGCCTCCGGCAAACAATGCGTCTCATAGGCGCCAACAAACCCCCAGCAAGCGTCGATCTCCTCGCCACCCTGTTCGACGATGTAACCATAGACACGCCCACCAAGGTAAGAATCGTAGTCGGCGGTCTCACCACGTAAGATGTCTACAGCCTGTTCGCGCAGGGCCTTGGTCACGCGTTTTACACCGAATTCCTTTCGGACCGCTTCGAGCGTCACGTAGACGTAACCGACCTGCCCAGAATCCCACGGGCAGTGGAACCCGACGGTGTTCATCGCGAGACCGGAATGGTCATAGAGAAACACAGGCAGAATGATTGCCTTCCGCTCGGCGCGGTCCCGCAGACGATCCATCGAGAGATCGCTCTGATCCGAGACGCCCGCAAGATCGCGCAGGAACGCCTCAGGGCTGTCGTACTGATGGCTGTCACCCAGCCGATAGCGGCGGTGCCAGCAGATCAGCGTACCGAGGTTGCACCACTCTCGTGGGTCCTCAGCGTCGGGGTCGTGGTAGATCTTGATCGTGTGGCCCTGGTGGACCTCCTCGTAGACGGGATCTTGCATGTCCATGTCCTTTCTCGAAACGCAATCGACCCGCCAAGCCGGTTGTGGCGCAGGCGGGTCGATCTGGATGGGATCAGATGGTTGGTGAGTTTGCCGCCCGGCGGATCAGGCGGCGGCGCGATTCTGGCGATGCTGGACGTGCTCGACAGAGACCTTGAGAAGCCAATCCTCAAAGCCAAGAATGGTCTGGTGACCCGCAACCGCCTGGACCCAGGCCGCACGCGGATCGCTGCCGATCTGCGTCGGGTCGTTGTCGATCCGGCCATTGGCCATCCACGGTTCGGGTTGTATGCGTCCGAGCCAGTCAGCCAGTGACGGGATACGCCCCTGGCAGTCTTCGCGCACATGCTGCTCGCCGATCCAGCGGATCGGAACGACCCGGCCCGCGCTGTTGATCAGGCTGCGACCGAACACCCGCTCGGCATCATAAATCCCGACCGTATGATGTTTTTGGGCTCTGTGAACAAAGAGACCTAGGTGCTCTTTAGATGAGTCAAACCAGTCATGCACATGTTGGTAATCATCTGGAACACCGCCAAATCTACGGGCCGAGCTTTCGGCGTGGTGGAGAGGATGTGCCATGTCAGAGCCCCTCATGTTCTGTGGTGTCGGTCTCGATGAAGCGGTTCGAGTGGCTGACATCGATCTTGTCCGTCTCGAGCGCCCAGGTCAATTCGCCATAGCCGCCCTCGTTGTTTTCGAAGCCAGGGCTCAGCGCATAGGCAAAGTCCCAGCCGAAATCTTCGACCCGTCGCCGCAGCTCTTCTGTCAGGGTAATCGTGTCAGGCGTCACGACGACCTCCTCGACATTGCCGGAATCGCCATAGCCTTCATATTGCACGTCGAGGCCGGTCACGCCGAGGCCGCGCAGTTCGGTGAGAAGCGCCGCGCGGGTCTCGACCCGCTGTTCGGCTGCCCGTCTCTGGGCTTCGAGCATCTGCGCGTAGAAATCATTTGCTTGTGTCATATCTTCGGTCCTTTGGAATTGAGGGAGGGTGAGGGCGACCGTCTTGCAGGCCGCGCCCCGGAGGTTTCCTTTGGGGGGCTTCAGGCCGCAGCGTCGCCGCGTTTCTCAGCCGTCCGGTCAACCAGGTTGAAATACAAATTCTCGGTCGCGCGCTTGAACCCCGGCGGTTTGCGCGGAGCGAGGCAGCGCACCGAGGCGCTGCAGCTCTCGCCGTGCTCCATCGCGAACTGCGTCACTTGGTCGATCAGATCATCCATGCCCGCGGCCTCGATGCGCTTTTCGGGGTAGTTCGCCAGCATCTGGAACTGGGTGACGACGAAGGCGCCATCGCGATGTGCGGGATAGAGGGTGATCTGGTAGTCGAGTGTCTTGGCCATCTCTGGTCTCCTGCGGCAGGCCGGACACGATCATCGCGCCCCTTGGAACCCGCCAGCCCGAAAGGACCGCCCTTTGTGCAAGGGCGATCCGTGGCGATGTCGGTGAAAAAGGGGCGTCAGTATTCCGACGGCAGAAGCAGGGTCAGGACCCGGCGCGTCTGATCAGGATCGGAGGGCTCAGGCGAGCCATAGGTGTAGTCGACGTCGTACAGGTCGATCTTGAACCAGACCTTCGTGCCGTCGAGGTCGATGACGCCCATCTCGTGCCATCCTTGCGGGTCGCTGTCAGCGTTGAACGCGTCAAATGAAGCCACGCTGCGGGTGAGAGCAAGCTGGGCATCGGGCCCAAGCGCTGCAACGCCACGGGTCATCACGAACTGGCCCTGCGGGGCATCGGTGACGAGGATATTGCCAAGGATAGAGCGACGAAAGGCGTCATTCTGCGAAGCGACGAGTGCGGCTTCCTTAACGGGATCGAGGTCAAGTGTGGTGGTCATGGGATATCTCCGGGACGGGCCCGCCGATCCGATATCGGCTGTTGGTAACCCGTCAGCCGGAAAGGGCCGCCCTCGATGTGAGGACGGCCCAAGGCTCATGTCGTGATCAGGTCAGCGTGCGGCTCGTCAAGCCGCATCCTCGCTGAGGAAGGCGGGCAAGGACGACGGTTCATCGCTCTCGGCGTCGCTCAGAGAATCTTCGGCGGACACATCCCCCTCCTCGGTCTCCGGCGCTTCGCCTGCCATGTCGGCAACAGCCTCCGCCGCACCGGCAAACACCATCCCGTCGGGCAGCCAGCGCGTCGTCCTGACAACCGTTGCGGCGTCGAACCCTTCCGTCTCGCCGGCCGTTTCCGCGAAGGCCCGCTCCATCGCGGCCGCGATATCGCCCTTACGCTCGCGATTGCGATCTTCGGCGTAATCGTCGCCAATGAGCTTGCGCGCGGTAGCGACCGCATGCCCCTTGTTGACCCGACCCCAGTAATTCTGAGCAGTCGGGCGCCAGCAGGCCGCCACATCGACGTCAAGACGCGCGCCGATCTCCTCGATGATCGGGGAGGGGCGATTGTCGGAGGAAAGCTGCGGCTTGACTGCCAGACCCGTCGCCCAGGCGAAAAGCGCCTGCTTGGCGGCAATGGGCAGCGCCGACATCGCCCGGAAGTTTTCGGGCTTCTCCAGCGTAATCCAGTCGGTGGCGAGGCCCTGCTCCAGCGCCTCGAGCATCTTCTGGGCAACAGTATCCGAATGCAGCACCTCGCGGTTCTGCGCCTGGAAGGGCCGGATCGAGATATCGAGCGCCTCGTTGTTGTAGGACCGCCCCAGAGCCTGCTCGCAGAGCGCGTAGAGCATCGCATCGAACGCCACCTCGAAATCCGCCGCCAGATGCGCCCGAAGGATATGCTGACGCGTCGCGCGCAGATCGTCGGCGAGGCTCGCCGAAATCCCGTTCGCCTTGCGCAAGGTCGCGGCCGGGTCGGAGGTGGGCACCGGTGTCGAGGAGGTTGGCGGCGTCACGTTCGGGCGGACAGGAGACGGGGCATCACCCGCGTCAGCACTATTTTCGCTCGGGACGACCGCAGCGGGGATATCTTCTGGCCGCACGAGGCCTTTCTCGACACGCAGCGCGCCGTCATGACCGATGGTCAGAACCACGCCCGCGATGGCACGATCTTCGTCCGCGTAAGGCTGCCGTTCGCGTTGCAGGGCCTCGATCTCGCGCAGGCGCGGCTCGATGGCATAATATTCTTCCGTCTCCGCGTCCGTCCAGTCCTCGCCGTCATTCTTCGCCGCCAGTTCTTCCTCGCGCGCAATGAGACGTTCTTCTTCGGTGAGCAGGTCCGGATCGGGGTCGATGTCCTGCGGATAGACCCGCCCGAAGCTGCGAAACGCGCCGTAATCCACCGAGAGATGCACCTCGACCCATTTCCACGTTCCCTCGAAGGTTTTCGCCGCAGCCTGCAGCTTTTCGATGGCGAGACGCTCTAGGAGTTCGGGGTTCTCCATATGGGCGCTGGCGCGGTCGTCGAAGAGATCGCGCAGCAGAACACCACCCGCCGCCTCATAGGCCTCAATGCCGACAAAGCGCCCGATGGCCGAGTTCGCCGAATGGGCGGTCTCGGTAAGATGGCGTTTGATGCTTTGCGGATGGATGTGATAGCCGCCCTTCACTGCGTTCCAGACCGCCAGCTGGCGATCATGGTCGTCGGTCAGTGTGAAAGCCATCACGCATTCAAGGGTCAGATCACCCGCGCGGAACTGCTCGATGATCTCGGGCGCGACACGGGCGAGTTTGAGGCGGCGGCGCACCAGGTCGACGGAGACGCCGAATTTGAGCGCGATCTCGTCTTCGCTGCGGCCCTCGGCGATCATCGCCTCAAAAGCCTCGAACTGGTCGGCGGGGTGCATCGCCGCGCGCTGGAGGTTTTCAGTTGCAGAAGTAAGGATGGCGTTGCGCTTATCATCGACGAGGCAGGGCACGGGGTGATCGGCGGGGATGACGCTGTCCTCAGCGAGCTGCTTCAGCGCCTTGAGGCGACGACCGCCGGCATCGACTGCAAAACGTGTCTCTGACAGCGCATGAACCACCAGATTCTGTTTAATTCCGGTCTCGCGGATACTGACGAGGAGCTCAGCATCGTCGCTGGCGCTGGCCGCAACTTTTCGAACGTTGAGCGGGCTCGGCTCCAACTGGTCGAGCGGGATCATCCGGATGTCGGTCCCGCCGCCAGGCACGGACAACTCAGTGGCTTCGGTTTTCTTCGCAGTGGCGGGTTTCGGGCGGGTTGTGGTCTTGGCCATGGTCAGGGTCCTTGTCACGCCGGACCCGGAAGAGCCTCTCTCTATCCTTTCAAGCCCGGCACCCGGGCTTCCCTTTCTCTGGCTTTTTCTTGTGTTCCCTTACATGAGATCGTTTTGCACAGGCTTTGCTGTCTCCAAAGCCTACAGGCCTAGCTCACTGTTTGATTTTCCGAACCCACTTCCGCGAGCAAAATCTGCCGAATTGAGCTTTCAATTTTGACTTTACCAAATGTTGAAGCATCTCGGAAAACTGACTTCGTTTCGCATTCGAAGCAAATCAAGTCATGCTGACGGCCGACAACTTTTAGACCAACTGAACTTTCCCCGACATGGACCACATAGACCTCGCATGCTAGGTTCGCGCCTGCTTTCACCGGCGCATGGAATTGTAGGTCCATAGAGACAAAAGGCATGGCCGTGTTTCTTTCCGTGAGTAGAAAAAGCCAGCCCCGGCCTGAAAGCAAATCGTCCCAGAAAGTCTCGATCGCTTCCAGCGCGAAATTCGTAATCCGGCCAGTAAAGGCGATTCCCAGCTGGTCACAGTCGCCAAAGAAAATCCTGCGTTCGAAGGCAAATCGTGGTTTAAATTCTGTTTCTGGTACATTCATTGCAGCGTTACGGGCTCAACATTTCTTTGTCTCTGGTGCGTGACAGCGATAGGAAGGAATAGTTTTCCGGTCATTATGCCATGCGCCGGAATTCGGCGGGGGTCGCGCCTGTCATTTTTCGAAAAGTTCGACTAAAATGACTCTGATCTGCAAAACCGCAGTCAAGCGCGACCACTTTCAGGGGGGCATTACCCTTTCTCAGCATCTCCTGGGCCTTCGATATTCGCTTGCGCAAAACATATGCATACGGTGCCAACCCAAACTCCGCCTTGAACTGACGCGAAAAGTGAAACTGGCTGAAACCGATAGATGCGGCCATGTCTTCCAGACTGAGGTTTTCACCTAAGCAGCTTTCAACGAGATCGATGATTCTCTGCCTTTGAGCAGGGCTGAAGTTCGAGTTTGCGTCGCTGGTCAAAGAGACCTTGGCGTACTGACGCAGAAGGTGAACGGCGATCTGGCTGCGCAGGGCGTCGATGATCAATCTCTGGCCGATTCCACCGTTCTTTAGCTCATTCTCTAGCAATTGGATGCAGTTCAGGATACAGGGGTCCTTCGCAGATAGCCAATCATTGATCTCAATGGACTTCGGGTCACGATCAAAGACCGAAAGGGCCGTGTTTTCGAGTTCGCTGTGATTGAGATAGACGTGTCTAACCGTGATAGGCTCGGACCAACTCCAAGTGGATTCCTCTGCACGCGTGAGCAAGGAAATCCTACCTTTCTCTACGCGCGCGCTTTGCCATGGGCCGCCACTCGTGCGGCGCATAGTGGTTGGCGCGCCATCATATGCAACAATCATATAGTCGCGCATGGGGGGAATTGCCGCGTCTTGTCGCTCATAACGATAGCCCTTCAGGGTAATGCCGTTCCAGTTGCACCCGGAACTGTCCAACGTAGTCGTGCCGGGAATCCATTCGGGTATCCGGTCCGGTGATATGAGCAATCTTTCCATCTTGGCCTCCCTGAACTTTTTCACGATCGTCCGCTTGAGCTGAAATTTCGGCTTAGGTCGTCTCGCGCATCCGCGGTTCTTCTCGAACGATATCCGCTTGAGTCAATCTATCGATTTCAGCTTCTGTCAGTCCAGCCTCGCTAAGCAACTGCCTACTATGCTGCCCGAAGCGAGGCGGTGCCGCGCGAACCGCTCCGGGGGTACGCGACAAGCGTGCTGGCACGCCGGTGCCGCGGTAGGTGCCAACTGATACCACCATTCCGCGATGTCGGGTGTGTGGATGCTCCAACGCTTCATTCACATTCCGAACGACTCCGGCGGGAATCCCAGCTTTCAAAAGCACCGGCTCAAGTTTGAAGGCGTCATGTTGCACCAGGCACTCTGACAAGACCTCTGTCATCTCTGACCGATGCGCAAGACGCGCGGCATTGTCGGCAAATCGTGGATCGCAGGGCACCTCAGGTAGGCCAAGCACGTCACAGAGTTTTGCGAACTGACCATTGTTACCGATAGCCAGATAGAGTTTGCCATTACTTGTTTCGAACATGTCGTATGGTACGATATTTGGATGCCCATTGCCGGTCGCCATTGGTATCTGTCCGGACATGAGGGAATTAGCCGCTTGGGGATGCATCATGCTGATCGCGCAATCATATAGCGGCACTTCGATGGCTTGGCCCAATCCGGACCGGCCCCGTTCCAAAAGTGCGGCGAGAATAGCGTTACAGGCGATCAGACCGGTGCCGATGTCCACGATGGGCGTACCCATGCGTGTCGGGCCTTCGGAGGGATTGCCGTTGATGCTCATGAGGCCCGTCATAGCTTGTACCACGGCGTCATAGCCGGGAAAACCGCCAAGTGGGCCATCGGAACCAAATCCAGTCACGTGGCAGAGTACCAGTCTAGGAAAACGTGCCCTGAGAACATCATCATAACCAAGCCCCCATTTTTCAAGAGTACCAGACTTAAAATTGTGAACTAAAACATCTGCATCCTGAAGAAACCGCAATATCAGGTCGCGCCCTTCCGGTTGCTGCAGATCGATAGCGATGGACCGCTTGTTGCGGTTGGCGCCAGAGAAATAGGCGCTGAGTTCATCATTGAAAGGCGGGCCCCAACTGCGGGTCTCGTCGCCCAGAGGCGGCTCCACCTTGATGACCTCAGCGCCATGATCCGCAAGCATTTGGGTGCAGTAAGGCCCGCCCAGCACGCGGCTGAGGTCGACCACCTTGATCCCGTCCAATGAGCCAGCCATCAAAGCGCCTCCTGATAGAGGCGCGACACATCTTCGGCTGTCATGTCGCGCGGGTTGGTCTCCAGCAATCGCGTGATACCGGTCACGACCTCATTAGCCATTCCGGGAATGGCTGCCTCGGTCACTCCGACACCAGAAAGTCGAGACTCAAGTCCGCTTTCGACTAGCATCCGTTCCATCTCGTCGATCAGGCCATGGGCCGCAGCCGCATCAGAGTTAAAAGGCCGCGAGGGCAGTAGTAACCGCGATAGACGAGCATATTCAGCTTCTGCAACGGGCATGTTGAACCTCATCACTGGTCCTGCGACCAGAGCGTTTGCGTGCCCGTGAGGAACCTTGAAACCTGTTCCCAGTGGGTATGACAAGGCATGAATCGCCCCCACGCTGGCATTAATGAAGGCCATCCCAGCCAGTGTCGCCCCCAACAGCATGGCCTCTCGCGCTGACAGGTCCGAAGGCGTTTCCATGACGATTGGTAAGTTCTGACCGAGAAGCACCAGCGCTTTGTCCGCCATTCCATCGGAAATGGGATTCTTTCTGGTGCGACTGGTTACTGCCTCAATGGCGTGAACCATTGCGTCTAACGCCGTGGCCGCTGTGATGTGACGAGGCATTCCCAATGTTAGCTTTGCATCTAGCAAGGCAACGTCAGGCAGAAGCTGCGGTGCATATACCGCTTTTTTTTCGTGGCTTTCCGAAGTCAGCACGGACACCCATGTTACCTCTGATCCGGTCCCTGCCGTGGTTGGCACCTGAATCAGTGGCAAGCGTTTATCGGTGACCTGATTGATCCCGATCATGTCCGTAATCGGTTGATCGTTGGCTACCGCCGCTGCGATGACCTTGGCAGTGTCCAGTGAACTGCCGCCGCCAAGTCCGATGATTCCGTCAGCACCAAAGGCCCGCGCGACCTCTACCGCGGCCTCGACGACAGCGATCGGGGGGTCCGCTTTGACTTTATGAAAAATCTCAACCTCGATGCCAGCAGCCCTAAGTGAGGCGGCTGCCTCGTCCGCAAAACCACAGGCCAATATGCCCGGGTCCGTCACGACCAGCGCACGGGTGCAAGACAAATCTTGCATCAGGCTGCCGATCCGGCCAAGCCCACCGCTCTCGCAGACGATCCTCGGGGTGGAAAGGAAATTGAAGTCCATAGTTTGTCTTCGCTCCTGTTAAGCTGCTGCAGTGCGGATCATATTCCGCGCGATCAGTATTTGCTGAATCTGGGTTGTCCCCTCGTAGATGCGGAAGAGACGCACATCGCGATAGAAGCGCTCGACCGCATATTCGGCCATGTATCCTGCACCGCCGTGGATTTGCACTGCGCGATCGGCCACTCGACCTACCATCTCACTGGCAAACATCTTGCAGCAGGCAGCATCAGTCGACACGTTCTGACCAGCGTCCTTGCGGCGTGCTGTTTCTTCGATCATGCAACGCGCTGCGAAGGCCTCGGCGCGACTGTCAGCCAGCATGGCTTGGATCAGTTGCTTTTCAGCGATGGGTTCACCGAATTGTTTGCGTTCAATCGCATAGGATAGGCTGTCACGGATCAGCCGTTCGGCGGCGCCCACACAGACGGCAGAAATATGCAGTCGGCCCCGATCAAGGACTTTCATTGCCGTTTTGAAGCCCTTGTTCAGACGGTCCGGCCCGCCGATGATGTTCGAGGCAGGCACGCGGACATTGTCAAGGATGACGTCGCATGTGTGCGAACCCTTCTGCCCCATCTTCCTGTCAGGCTGGCCAAGCGTTATGCCCGGCGTCCCTGCCTCGACGAGAAAAGCGCTTACGCCGGCAGAACCTTTCACCTCTGGACTGGTCCGGGCAAAAACCGTGAATAGATCGGCACGCGGCGCATTGGTAATGTAGCGCTTCGTGCCGTTCAGTAGGAAATCGTTTCCATCACGCCGCGCAGTGGTGCGCAGACCGCCAGCATCCGAACCAGCATCTGGCTCGGTTAGGGCGAAGGATGCGATCATATCTCCGGAGGCGAGAGCTGGTAGATACTTCGCCTTCTGCTCGTCGGTTCCATCGATGATGATTCCCTGCGAGCCGATCCCGTTGTTTGTGCCAACTAGCGACCGGAACGCAGGCGAAGCCTGGCCAAGAACGAAAGCGGCTTGCACTTCCTCTATCATCGACAAGCCAAGCCCGCCGAAATCCTCCGGGATCGACATGCCGAAAAGGCCCATCGTGCGGATTTCATCGACCAGCATAGGCGGAATCACATCTTCATCGGCGACGCGATCCTCGTAAGGGATTAGTCGCTCTTTCACGAAGCGGTCGAGCGCGTCGAGAAACTGGGAAAGGGTATCTGTATCAAGGGCCATTATGCTCTCTATTGTTCAGGGTGCGACCGCCGCAACGCGGCGGACAAGATCGACAAGGCGGTGCGCGACGTCGCTTTCGATCCAATCGCGCGTAAGGGTTTGCGAAGGACCGCCGCAGTTGAAGGCAATGATGGGTGAGCCGTCCGTCGGCACGAAGGGCACTGCTACTGCGTTCACATCACGCTTCCACTCCGTGAAGGACGTGCAATAACCGTACTGTTGGTAGTCTTCGATAGCTGCTTCGATTCCGGGCTGCACATTCGGCCAGTTGTCACCCTCATGTTCCTCCACAAGGGCCAGAATTCTGGCCTGCTCATCCGGGCCGTGTGCCGCTATGCAGGCGCGACCAACCGCGGTAGTGGCCAGTTTAATATGGGCACCAACCTCAATCGCCAGCGTGACGGCGTTGGTGCCCTTGCACCGCTCTAGATAGACCATCGATAGTCGGTCACGACTGGCCATGGCCGCCGGCATACCTGTGTAATCGGCTAATTCCTGCATAAAGGGCTTTGCGAGTTGCCGCAGCGGAATCCCTGCAAGGCAGGAGAAACCCAGCGAAAGCACTGGAGGGGCCAGTCGATAGCGTGCTGTATCCGGATCGTAGCTGAGGTATTCCAGCTTGTTCAGTGTATAGGCCAGCCTTGAGACCGTCGATCTGCTCAGGCCAGTGCGCTCGGCCAACTCACCATTCCCCAGAGCTTCCCCTTCCCGCCGAAAGGCCCGCAACAGCTCCAAGCCGCGCGCCAACGCCGTGACAAAATCGCGGTCCTGTCTCTCGGCGTCCTTGGTGCGGTCTTTCCTTGGTCTCACGACATCCCTCCTCGGGAAGAATTATGCGTCTTGAAACACATCTAAACGATCGATAACGTCCGCGTCAATACTGTGGTAAACTTTTCCGCTATGCGGAAAACTAAAGTCGTCCATCTGGTCCCCTTCGTGCCGGATCCTGCGGATGACACAACTGAGCGAGGGCATAACGCCATGAAAGAAATGAATTATCCGACCATCCAGCACCTCATCGGACGGGACTGGATCGCTTCTCCCACGCCGGAGGATCGTGCAGTCATAAACCCTGCAAACGGGCAAACTATCGGACAGATTCCGCAGGCTAGCGCCGCAGATCTGGACCATGCGGTTCACTCGGCCGAATCAGCTTTTCGCCGATGGAAAAACAGCTCTCCCATGGAACGAAGTGCAATTTTGCGACGGTTTGCCGACCTGCTGCGCCAAAATGACAGACTGATCGCTGGCTGGATCACTCTCGATGAAGGCAAGCCGCTGGCTGAGGCCTTGGCTGAGGTCCGCGCCTCAGCTGACCACGTCGACTGGCACGCCGAGGAATGTCGGCGCATTTATGGGCGCATCATTCCATCGCGCAGCCCGGGGGTACAGCAGCTTGTCGTGCGCGAACCGATAGGCGTCTGCCTTGCCATCACGCCTTGGAATTTTCCGCTGAGCCAAGCGGTACGCAAGGTCGCGGCGGCGCTTGCGTCAGGTTGCACGATGATCTTGAAAGCCCCGGCAGAGGCTCCGGCGGGCTGCATGGCAATTGCGCGCTATCTGCTGGATGCAGGCTTGCCCGAAGGCTGTCTGAACCTTGTCTGGGGTAATGCGGCCTTCATTTCGGAAACTCTTATTGCGCGCCCCGAGGTGCGCAAGATCACCTTCACCGGTTCGGTCGAGGTGGGCAAGCATCTGGCAGAATTGGCTGGCCGCCACATGAAGCGGGCGACGATGGAACTCGGCGGTCACGCGCCCGTATTGGTGTTCGACGACGCCGATGCCACGGCCGCGGCGCGCGCCTTGGCGGGCAACAAGCTGCGCAATGCAGGCCAGGTGTGCATCGCCCCAACCCGGTTTTACGTACAACAAGGCATCTACGACCGATTTCTGTCCGAGCTAGTTTCAGCATTTGAGAGCGTAAAGGTGGGCGATGGTTTAACCGAGGGCACACAGATGGGGCCATTGTGTCATCGCGGACGCGTGAATGCGATGGAAAAGCTCGTCGAGGATGCCCGCGAAAACGGTGCACGGGTGTTGACGGGAGGCAAAAGGGTTGGGAATCATGGTAACTTCTATGCCCCGACAGTCGTCGATACGCCCAACGACGACATCGACTTGATGCGCGAAGAACCCTTCGGCCCGATTGCTGTCGTCTCGTCTTTTCGTGAAATAGAGGACGGACTGTCGCGGGCCAACGGGCTACCCTTCGGGCTGGCGTCCTATGTCTTTACCAATTCGTTGGAGCGTGCAGATAAAGCAGCTGCGGGTTTGCAGGCAGGTATGGTAAGCATCAACCAGTTCGGCCTGGCTCTGCCCGAGACTCCGTTTGGCGGCGTAAGAGACAGCGGCTATGGGACTGAAGGCGGGACAGAAACCTTCGAAGGCTATCTCAATACCAAATTTATCTCGCGCAATCGAGCGCCAGTGCTGTGAGGATGCCCATGCCTGTTGAATTAAGCTTCTCAAATGGCGCAGCAATTCTGACCATAGACAATTCGCCGCTTAACCTAATCAACGCGGAGGTTCGGGCTGGAATACAACAATGTATCTTCCAAGTCCTCGAAACTGGCGCTACCAGGCTGATTATCACCGGCGCAGGAACGACGTTCGTCGCGGGCGCGGATGCGAAGGAATTCGGACAGTTGCCTGTTGATCCACAACTAAATGACGTGCTGTTGCAACTTGCGCACCTTCCGATTCCGACTATCGCAGCCATCAACGGGGCTGCGCTTGGTGGGGGACTAGAGATTGCTCTGGCTTGCTGCTATCGCATCGCCTCAACTTCTACCAAACTGGGCCTGCCAGAGGTAAACTTGGGGATCGTGCCTGGCGCAGGGGGAACCCAAAGACTGCCGCGACTTATCGGTATTGAAGCTGCGCTTGACATGATCGTCACCGGGAAGGCTGTTTCCGCCGAGCAGGCACTGAAAATAGGACTGATCCAGCTGCTAGCCGATGACCCGCTTGGCGCGGCCATAGCTCTCGATGACGCTGTTCTAGAGGCGGCACAGGCACCCGACAATCTTCCTTCACCAATGCCAAACCACTTCGCAGCGGAAGTCGCCCGCGCGCAGGTAGCGCGGCGTATGCCTGGCCAGAATGCCCCGCATGTTGCGGTGGACCTGGTCGCGGCCAGCGCGATGACGCCGCTGCACGACGCACTGGCCAGCGAGCGCGCTGCGTTTTTGGACCTTCGTGCCTCGGATCAGGCGCGGGCCCTTAGGCACGTTTTCTTCACCGAGCGTACCGCAACCAACAAGGGGCGCACCTACCCCCGACCTTCCCGAGATGCTGAAACCGCCATCGTGGTCGGTGGTGGTAATATGGGAGCAGCTATTGCGTACACGCTAGCGACCGCAGGGATCTCGGTGACTGTCGTCGAACGCAGTGCCTCGTCCGCAGAGTGGGCCAGAGAAAACCTGCAAAAGCTGATTGATCAGGGTATCAGTCGCGGCATTCTGTCCCCCGATGCGGGAAAGGCGGTTGAGGACCGGCTGGTTACGGTCTCAGGCTATGACGCTCTGCCACCAACCGATCTAGCAATCGAGGCGGCCTTCGAGGATTTTGCGGTCAAGAGCGCGATCTTGACCGAACTCGAAGGTGCTCTGCCGCCCGAGACGATTATTGCCACAAACACATCCTATCTCGATGTAAATCGGCTTTCTGATGGGTTGAAGCACCCAGCACGCTTTGTAGGGATTCATTTCTTCAGTCCTGCGCATATTATGAAGCTTCTGGAAGTCGTCAGGAGCGACCGAACGTCAGACGATACATTAGGTGCAGCATTTGTGCTGGCGCGCAGGCTTGGTAAAATCCCGGTACTGTCTGGTGTTTGCGATGGCTTCATCGGAAACCGAATTTTGTCTAGCTACCGTCACGCCGCTAATCGCCTTCTGGTGAAGGGGGCTATTGTCGACGAGATCGACGCGGCTATGCGCGGATTCGGTATGGCGATGGGTCCATATGCTGCACAGGACATGTCGGGGCTGGACATCGCCTACGCGAATATCCGTCGCAAGGCCGCTGCAGAAGGGAACTGCTGTGGTCACATGCCCTTGGTCGAGCGGCTGGTCGAAAAGCACAAACGCCTAGGACGCAAATCGGGCGCCGGATGGTACGACTATGGGCCGGACGGCAAACCCTCACCTTCGGAGCTGGTCGCTAGCGAAATACTCCGTGTCTCAGAAGAAATGAACTTCACTCGCCGGGAGTTCTCAGCTGACGAAATCGTAGAAAGGCTCTTGCTCGCAATGGTGGCGGAAGCCTGCGATATCCTTGACGAAGGCGTCGCAGAAAAACCGCAAGACATCGACCTAGTAATGATTCACGGCTACGGATTTCCCCGCTGGCGGGGAGGCCTGATGCACCACGCCAAAAATATCGGCAAGGATCGGTTGGCCGCGCTGTTTAGCGCGCTTGTCAAAGAGGACCCTTGCGACTGGAGGGTGCCTCGTTATTTAGAAAGGGTTTTCGCGACCTGACGGTCAAAGTCCCGCGCCATAAGGCGCTGCCCCAGCAACTTAACACAGTGCATCTTCGTCTCGACGCGGCTTAGGCGGTGATGGTCTTCCAAGACTTTGCGTTCTTACCTGGTGGGATAACGGCGTGGACGCCACGGTCCGCAATCGCGTCCTGGCATTTTCGTGTGTCATACGCACCGTCAGCCGTGACACTGCTGGTCTGCCGGGATCTGTTCAAGAAGGTTGGGTAACACTGGAGCGTCACCGATGTGGCTCCCGGTGATCTGAACAGCGCGCACTTCCAACGTTTGCTCGTCGATCCCGAGGTGGATCTTGCGCCAGACCCGTCGCTTGGGGCCGCCATGCTTGCGGGCATGCCACTCACCTTCAAGCTTGATCCCCGTGCTGTCCACCAACAAGTGCAACGGCCCTTTGGAGCCGCGATACGGGATGTTCACGGCCAGGGTCTTCTGGCGCCGGGACAGGGTGCTGAAGTCGAGCACCGTCCAGTCGAGACCGATCAGCCGCAACAGGCTCTCGACGAACCCGGTCGCCTGTCGCAAGGCCATGCCGAACAGGACCTTCATCGAAAGACAGGTCTGGGTCGCGGCGTCGCTGTAACTCTTCTGCCTGTCGGCACGGCCTCCCAGCTCATCTCGGGGTCAAACCAGATCGTCAGCGAGCCACGGCGCTTGAGCGCTTCGTTATAAGCGGGCCAGTTCATGGTCTTGTATGTCGGGGTTGTCGGTCTGCTCATGCACCTCAGCTACCACGCTGGATTCATAAGATGAGTCCGACACGGGATTTGTGCATGCATGCCCCCATTGGTGCAAGTGATTTTTTGAACGGCGCGAGCGTGTGATCGGGTGCGGTCATGTATCAGGCCTCTGTGTGCGGCGCTGATGTAACCGCGGGCCGGTATGGCGATGCGCGGACCAGAGGCATATCAACAAACCGAGCTCGGTGGCTCCTGCACAAATGCTGCTTTCTCTGACCCGGATCTGATCGATCCTTTGCCCTTACTTTTCAGTGACCTCCTCACACTCCCAACTTACCGGGACGTCGTGGCATGCCGTCTTCGCTATGCCATCGCCGCCACCGGATTCCGGTAATCCTCTTGTTTCATTATGATGGCCCAGAGGCCACGCGCCATCTTGTTGGCCAGCGCAATCGCGGCGACCCATGCGCGGCTTGCGGGTTAGTAGGCGTTTCAGCCAGCCATTATTCGGTGTGTCAAACCGCTCGACAGCCTGGAGGACAGCCATAGCGCCAGAGACCAAGAGTGTCCGGAGTCGCGCTGTCGCATCTTCGAGGTCTTCCCGAGCCGGGCTTTGCCGCCCGTCGAGTGCTGCTTCGGCACAAGCCCAAGCCAGGCGGCAAAATCGCACCCGCGCCGGAAGGTGGCCAGGTCACGGGCAAATGTCTCGATCGCAAGCGCCGTGACAGGAACCACGCCCGGCATGGTTTGTGTTCGGCGCACCAAGTCGGCTTTCTTGGCGGCACATCGCATCTTCGCGTCAAGCTCTGCAACACGCGTATTCAGCCCCTCAATCTGCCCCAGATACATCCGGCCGAGGTCACGAACCTCAGCATGCAGCGCGGTGTCATCACCTGCGATTGCGTCCGCGAGTCGCTTGAGATGGGCAGGCCCGCGGGCCGCGACCAATCCGTGTTCGGCGAGGTGGCCGCGTAAAGCGTTGATCATCTGGGGGCGCTGGCCGACAAACATCTGCCGCGTGCGAAACAGCATGGCACGGGCCTGCTGATCTTCCGTCTTCACTGCGAAAAAGCGCATGGTTGGACGCAATGCAGCCTCCAAGATGGCCTCTGCATCGGTCGCATCATTCTTCTGGCGTTTGACGAACGGCTTCACATAGACCGGCGGTATCAACCGCACGTCGCACCCCAGCTTCTCAAATTCGCGGCCCCAGCCATACGCCGTGGCCACGCCTCCATGGCGATCATGCATTTGGGTTGCTGTGCCACGAACGCGAGAAACTGGCCTCGTGAAAGCTTTTTGCGAAACGCGACTGACCCATCATTGTACGCACCATGCAACTGGATAACGCGCTTTGCCAAGTCGACACCGATAATTTTAATTTCGGACATAGATGCTCCTTCCTTCTGTGATGGCTTTTAACGCTCATCATAGTGGCACATTGCGATGCCGTCGGGAGGGGGTATCCACGCCATCAACAGAGCCTAGTAACGGGCATATCTGCCTCACGACAGGCTGAGCACGATCATACTATTTCCAAAGCAGGATTGTTCAATACATGGCGCATTTTTCGCCCTTACTCTGAGATAATTGGCGTATGCCGTTGACCGTTTGACGTCTTCGAGATTGGCGACGTCAGTTGGTGGCTTTGCCAAATGTTATGCTTGGGAGGATAAACATGGAAATCAGTAGAGAAGCCGATACGCTGCGGGCGCTTTATCAGAATTGGACCGATCAGATGGTCGAGAACCCAGACCTGACGATCGCGAACCTGCGCAGCATGTTCGATGAATGGGGGCAGCCCGCACTAGAGCCGGAAAACGTTAGCTACAAAAGCGATCATGTCGGAGGAGTTGAGGCTATCTGGGCCCTACCAGCCGGGGCAGATACCTCGCGTGTAATTGTTTACACTCATGGTGGCGGCTTTGCCGTCGGCTCAGCCGATAGTCATCGAAAAATGGCAGGGCACCTCGCTAAGGTGCTTGGGGTTACGTCGGTGATCCTGCACTATCGGCGCGCACCCGAGCACCCATTTCCGGCGCAGATCGAAGATGCAGTAGCCGCATACAAAGCGCTGCTGGATAAGGGTTTCAAGGCAAGAAATATTCTGACGGCTGGCGACAGTGCTGGCGGCAATCTTGCCATCGCCAGCGTGCTGAAGTTACGCGAACTTGGGTTGCCACTGCCCGGAGCGGTCATCGCCTATTCGCCCTGGCTCGACATGGCGATGCGCGGGGAAACACTGGAAACCAACGCGGAAACCGATGCGCTAGTCGGCAAACCGATCCTCGAAGCGATGGCGGGGATGTTCCTCGGTGAAGGCACGGATCCGCTTAATCCGTTGGCCAACCCGCTGGAGAACGATTTCACCGGTTACCCGCCGCTCTATATCAATGCCGGAGGGGCCGAGACGCTTAAGAGCGATGCCGAACGGTTGCACGAAAAGGCCAAGGCACAGGGCGTAAACGTGACCCTGTCTATCGTCGAAGGCATGCAGCATGTCTTTCCCGCGCTTTCGGGACGCGCGCCCGAGGCAAACGAGGAACTTGGTCGCATCGCCGCATGGTATCGGGCCCTCTGAGACCTGTACTCGCACTGCATTGCGGTGCGGTGCGAGACAAACCCCTACGAAACATTCATCTAGCATCTCACCCGCAATCTGCGGGGCGGAGCGGTCTTACTCTGGGAGGAGTGATATGAACATTCAGACTGAGAATACTAAAACGGTCGGAGCGGATTTTGACGCAGTCGTCATTGGCGCGGGCTTCGGCGGGCTTTACGCTGTCCACAAACTTCGCAACGAGCAGGGACTGAACGTCCGGGGCTATGACAGCGCCAGTGACGTTGGCGGCACCTGGTGGTGGAACCGATATCCCGGTGCGCTGTCAGACACGGAAAGCTATGTCTATCGCTATTCTTTTGACAAAGAGTTGCTTCGAAAAGGCCGCTGGAAAACCCGGTATCTGACCCAGCCCGAGATCCTCGAATACATGAACGAGGTAGCGGATCATCTCGATCTTCGACGCAGCTACAAGTTCGACACCAAAGTGGATGGCGCGCACTATAATGAAAAAACCGGTCTCTGGAACGTGATCACTGATAGTGGTGAGACAGTTACCGCAAAATACCTTGTCACTGGCCTCGGTCTCTTGTCCGCAACGAATGTTCCAAAATTCAAGGGCATCGATGATTTCAAAGGCCGTATCTTACACACAGGTGCCTGGCCCGAGGGAGTGGACTTGAGCAACAAACGCGTGGGCATTATCGGCACCGGCTCGACGGGTGTTCAGGTTATCACTGCAACGGCACCAATTGCAAAACACCTGACTGTTTTTCAGCGCTCTGCACAATATGTCGTGCCGATTGGGAACACCCCGCAAGACGATGCTACCATCGCCGAGCAAAAGGCGAACTACGATAATATCTGGAATCAAGTGAAGAATTCTGTTGTGGCCTTCGGCTTCGAAGAAAGCGCCGAACCCGCCGAAACCGCCTCGCCCGAGGAACGGGAGCGGGTCTTCGAAGCCGCCTGGCAGCGCGGCGGTGGTTTCTATTTCATGTTTGGCACCTTTTGCGATATTGCGACCAGCCAAGTGGCCAATGATGCGGCCGCTGACTTCATCAAGGGCAAGATCAAGCAAATCGTGAAGGACCCCAAGGTCGCAGAGAAACTGACGCCGAAGGACCTTTACGCCAAGCGCCCGCTTTGCGGAAACAACTATTACGAGGTCTACAACCGAGACAACGTGACCCTCGCCGACGTGAAGGCCGATCCGATCGCAGAGTTCACTCCGAACGGCATTCGTCTCGAAAGCGGCGAGGAGCATGAGCTTGACATCGTAATCTTTGCCACTGGTTTCGATGCGGTCGACGGCAATTACGTCAAAATGGACCTCCGCGGACGCGGAGGCGTGACCATGCGCGACACTTGGAAGGAAGGCCCACTCGGTTACCTCGGCATGATGGAGGTAGACTTCCCTAACTTCTTCATGATCCTTGGCCCTAATGGCCCCTTCACTAACCTGCCCCCCAGCATTGAGACGCAAGTTGAATGGATCGCTGACACGATTTGCGCAATGGAAGAAGAGGGGGTTCAAAGTGTGGAGCCAACCGTGGAGGCGCGCGACGCTTGGGTTGGCACCTGCCGTGAAATCGCCGACATGACACTCTTCCCCAAAGCTGAAAGCTGGATCTTCGGCGCAAATATCCCCGGAAAGAAGAATGCGGTGATGTTCTACATGGCCGGGATTGGCAATTATCGCAATGCCATTAGTGCGGTTAAGGAGGAAGGTTATACATCCCTGATCCGCGACCGCACTGCCGAGAAGGTGTAAAGAATTCCGTCGGGCATTAAGAAAACCCGGCGGAAACAATTAAATTTGTTCATGAACACTCAGGAGAGAACTATGGGACGGGTATCCGGAAAAGTCGCACTGGTAACAGGTGGCGCCATGGGCATGGGAAAAGCCCATTGTGAAACGCTGGCACGTGAAGGCGCGCATGTATTTGTAACCGACCGTGATACGGAAGCGGGTGAAAGCGTAGTAAAAGGTATCATTGGAGCCGGAGGGAAGGCGGAATTCATTCAGCATGACGTGACGCTTGAAGAAGATTGGAAGAATGTCATCTCCACGGTGCAATCAAGTGCTGGTCGACTTGATGTGCTAGTGAACAACGCTGGCATTCTCATTCTGAAGCCGCTCCACGAAACCTCGCCTGACGAATTTGACATGACGATCAACGTCAATGTACGCGGTGTTTATCTCGGTATCCGAGCCGCGGTTCCATTGATGAAAGAGACCGAAAAAGCATCAATTATCAATATTTCTTCAATCTATGGGATTGTTGGTGCCGCTTCGGCGGGAGCCTACATTGGATCCAAAGGCGCCGTACGGATGTTGACCAAATCCTGCGCAGTCGACCTGGCCGAAAGTGGCATACGTGTCAATTCGATCCATCCCGGTGTCATCGATACTCCCATGACAAAAGATCTGCTACACGCCGACGAAGAGACCCGGCAGGCAATTCTGGGGGCCACGCTGCTCAAGCGGCCAAGCAAACCTGAAGAGGTTTCGAATGCGGTCCTGTTCCTCGCATCGGATGAGTCATCGTTCGTTCACGGAGCAGAGATTGTAGTAGATGGCGGTTATACTGCGAATTGACAGAGACACATCCCAAGTAACGGCCTGGAACCCGGGCCGTTACTGCCATTGCAAATTTCCAAGACGATAAACGCCAATGAAAATAATTGCACCTATAAAACACCTAATTGATTACAACGTGAAGGTTCGCGTTAAGGCGGACGGTAGCGGAGTTGGTCTCGCGAATGTGAAGATGTCGATGAACCCGTTCGACGAGATTGCGGTTGAAGAGGCGATCCGTCTGAAGGAAGCGGGCAAGGCGGACGAGCTTGTCGTCGTGTCGATCGGCGTGAAACAGGCGCAGGAAACGCTGCGCACGGCGCTGGCGATGGGCGCGGACCGGGCGATCCTCGTCGTGGCCGCCGACGACGTGCACCAAGATATCGAGCCGCTGGCGGTGGCCAAGATCCTAAAGGCCGTGATCGACGCCGAGGCGCCGGGCCTGGTGATCGCGGGCAAACAGGCGATCGACAACGACATGAACGCGACCGGCCAGATGCTGGCGGCGCTGCTGGGCTGGGGTCAGGCGACCTATGCCTCTGAGGTTGCGATCGAGGGCGAGCATGCCGTCGTGACCCGCGAAGTGGACGGCGGTCTGCAGACCATCAAGGTGAAGCTGCCGGCGATCGTCACCGCCGACCTGCGCCTGAACGAGCCGCGCTACGCCTCGCTGCCCAACATCATGAAAGCCAAGAAGAAACCGCTGGACGAAAAGACCGCCGCCGATTTCGGCGTCGATGTCACGCCGCGCCTGACCGTCGTCAAGACGGCAGAGCCCGCCGCGCGTTCGGCCGGGGAAATGGTTGGCTCGGTCGACGAGCTGGTGTCGAAGCTGAAAGAAAAGGGGATCGTGTAATGGCTGTTCTTCTCCTTGCAGAAATCGCCGGTGGTGCACTGGCGCTGGACGCCACCGCCAAGGCGGTGACCGCTGCCAAATCGCTGGGCGATGTGACCGTTCTGGTTGCGGGCCCCGCTGCCGCAGGCGAGGCCGCGTCGAAGATCGACGGCGTGGCAAAGGTTCTGGTGGCGGATGACGCCGCCTATGCCAACGGCCTGGCCGAGCCGGTCGCCGATCTGGTGGTCAGCCTGGCAGGCAATTATGAACATATCGTTGCTCCGTCCACGGCGAGCGCGAAAAACATCCTGCCGCGCGTCGCGGCGCTGCTGGACGTGATGGTTTTGTCGGACGTCACCGCCATCGTGGACGGGTCCACGTTCGAACGCCCGATCTACGCGGGCAACGCGATTCAGACGGTAAAGTCCAACGATTCCAAGAAGGTACTGACCGTCCGCACCACCGCCTTCGACGCGGCTGGCCAGGGTGGTTCGGCCGCCGTCGAGGCCATCGCAGCGGCCGGCAACGCGGGCCTGAGCGCCTGGGTCGAGGACAAGGTCGCGGCGTCGGATCGTCCGGAACTGACCTCGGCCAAGATCGTGGTCTCGGGCGGTCGCGGCGTCGGTTCCGAGGAGAACTTCGCGATCATCGAGGGCCTGGCCGACAAGCTGGGCGCGGCGGTCGGCGCCTCGCGCGCGGCGGTGGATAGCGGGTTCGCACCGAACGACTGGCAGGTCGGCCAGACCGGCAAGGTCGTGGCGCCCGAGCTGTACATCGCGGTCGGGATTTCCGGGGCAATTCAACACCTTGCAGGCATGAAGGACAGCAAGGTCATCGTCGCCATCAACAAGGATGAAGAGGCCCAGATCTTCCAGGTCGCCGACTACGGCCTGGTCGCAGACCTGCTCGACGCCGTCCCGGATATGACAAAGGCACTCTAAGAATGACAAACGTCTACATCTGCGATTACATCCGCACACCAATTGGTCGCTATGGCGGCGCGCTTTCTTCTGTGCGAGCCGACGATCTTGGTGCAATCCCACTCAGGGCCCTGGCCAGCCGAAACCCGAAGCTAGATCTAGCGGCCATTGACGAAGTGATTTTCGGCTGCGCCAACCAGGCGGGCGAGGACAACCGCAACGTCGCACGCATGTCGCTGCTACTCGCGGGATTTCCGGATTGTGTCCCTGGCACGACGATGAACCGGTTGTGCGGATCGGGTATGGACGCCGTAATCACAGCCGCCCGCGCGATCAAAGCTGGAGAAGCCGATCTCATTGTTGCTGGCGGTGTGGAAAGCATGTCTCGTGCTCCGTTTGTGATGCCAAAAGCTACAACTGCATTCTCGCGCGAAAATTCTGTGGAAGACACCACCATCGGCTGGCGTTTCGTCAACAAGCTGATGGAGGCGCAATACGGCGTCGACTCCATGCCGGAAACTGCGGAAAACGTGGCCAAAGAATTCAACATCGACCGCGAAGACCAGGACGCCTTCGCGCTCCGCTCCCAGCAGGCGGCGGGCCGCGCGATGGAAAACGGGCGTCTGGCAAAAGAGATCGTTCCGGTCGTGATCCCGCAGCGGAAGGGTGACCCGATTGTCGTCGACACCGACGAGCATCCGCGCCCGTCAACTACGCTCGAGAGTCTGCAAAAGCTCAAGACTATCGTAAAAGCAGACGGCACAGTGACGGCTGGTAACGCATCCGGCGTGAATGACGGCGCTGCCGCACTGATCCTTGCGACCAAAGAAGCCGCTGAGAAGCACGGCCTTAAGCCAATCGCAAAGGTGCTCGGTGGGGCGACGGCCGGTGTTGCGCCGCGCATCATGGGCTTTGGTCCGGCACCCGCGGCGAAAAAGCTGATGAAGCGACTGGGCCTTGGCCAAGAAGACTTCGCGGTCATCGAACTTAATGAAGCGTTTGCGTCGCAGGGTCTCGCCACGCTGCGCGATCTCGGCGTTGCGGACAACGACCCGCGCGTGAACCCAAATGGTGGCGCTATCGCTCTTGGCCATCCACTGGGCATGTCTGGCGCTCGGATCACAGGTACGGCGATGCTAGAACTCAAGTCTGGCGAGAAATCGCTTTCAACCATGTGCATCGGCGTAGGCCAAGGCATCGCCATCGTGCTGGAAGCCGTGTGAAGGAGTCTGACTTCGGCTATTTATTACATAATACCAATTATGCGATTTTTGGCCAACCCCAAATTTCCCTGTAGAATTCGTCCTCTACAACCTCCCTGTGGACGACCAACTGGCGGCACCGGTATTGCCGGTGCCGCCCTTTTCCGAAAGAATTATTGAACGGCCCATAATGTTTGCGAGACGGATCATCCCGTGACCTGCGTTTCGGCAGGCATCCCAATCCGGCGATCTCGCGCCGTTCCAAGATTTCTTCTCTGCACCTCCGAATGTAACATATATCGCGTGGCGATATTTCGCGCAGCGTGCCCGTTTCGCGGGCATGAACTTGCGGGACCGTGTAGCACTGAACATCCAGGACTTGAGACGCGCCCGCGGCCTCAGCCAGGAGGAGCTTGCTCATCAGGCCGACGTGAGCCGCGGCCATATGGGCAAGGTCGAGAACGCAAAGTTCGCGGCCTCCCTCGATCTTCTCGAACGCATCGCCAAGGCGCTCAATGTCGACCCCGAAGAGCTCTTCGCGAAACGCTAATGCGCTTCCTGAGGCTTTGATCCCGCCATTCCCTAACGAGAGAAAGAGCGGCAAGAACAGTACGAGTAGCACGGGTAAAAATGGCGAAGAGAAAGACAGGTTGGCCTTTCCAGGACGGGTTTCTGAACGATGGCACACAGGAGATTCACTTGTTCACCGATTACCGTTGGAATGATGGCTCGGTAAGTCGCCGCTGGCATGTCGACCGGGAACGCTTTGATGCTTGTCTGGCCGAGCTTCGCACAGTTTCCCTGAGGGCATCAAACGATACGGATCAGTAGGAAAACCACTCCGAATGGCCCATGTTGCCCTCGAAGTCTCCGTACTCGACCATGATACTGCGCGAATAGAAGTACGAGGAACTTCCGCCGCTCGGAGAGGCGATCTCCTGACCGCTTTCCGATACGAATGTCGCGGGCCAAGGTGTGTGGGATCGGTAGACCCGCTGGATGTACCGGCAGGTGCGGTTCTCTCGGTCGCAGGAACGAAGCGACCAGTCCCAATACCGATCACCTCCCCTTTCTCTATAGGCTTGACCGATGAACCAGATCACATGGGTCCGGTTCAGCCATTCGTATTCGGGCAGGTTGGTGTCGAGCTCGCCCTCTCCGCCGGGTCCACCCAGCTCAACCGGCACATGGGCAAAGGTGCAGACCCCGAAGGGCGGCAGGCTTGGCCAGGGCGTGATACGGCGGATCATGGTGCGATAGGCCCGTGCACAGACGGCGTTCGGGGGGAACCCTCCCGCCATGCAGAGCATGATGGCGCAGTCGATGTCATAGGCCTGCGCCTTCTCTGGGGCTCCAAACGCCGCCATCACCCCCATCACCACTGCCATCGCCTGTCGTCTCATCTCGCCCTCCCGCAAAAGTTGCGGCAACTATCGTGCAATATGTATTTTTCTGCAATATGTCGTATTGACTCCATATGACTTTATGGCCTTAGTGTCGTGAAGTAGAAGGGCTCTCGTGGGGAGAGTCCGAACATGCCGATAGCGCGCAACCAGATCCTGATCACCATCGATGGGGTGAAAGACCTGTCCGAGAAGGGCATCGCGTTCCGCTGCCGGTATGAACTCGTGGGGTTCACGGACGATGGCAAGCCGCGCTACCAGTGCATCTACCTGCGCGAGGGCGAGCCGGAAGCCATTCTCGTCTCGACCCGGATCACCCCACACGGGCCAGAGCCGCGGTATTTCAACATATGGCCGGGTCTCTTCAAACATCATCTCGAGTTCGGTGACGGGCGCGATCTGCGCTTTGGTCCTGACTACAGCATCACCCTCGAAGAGCGCCGCTGACGTCATCGCCTTTGGCCGCGACGGCACGGCTAGGACCTCGGGTTGGACGTTTCATGGCGAGCGGCCTGCATGGGCCGGTCTGGATGATGGCGCTGGGGCCGAAGTCGTTCTGGCCTCGCTGGATGTTGCGCAGCCTTCCGGCCGTGACGACATCCTCTCCCTGATCCAGACGACTGCCGTCCGCCACCAGAGGAACCGTGCCCTGCGCCAAGTTAATCTGGGCGCCGACGACTGGCAGGTTCTTTTCCGCGCGCTGGTCGAAGCTGAAAGCAGCTATAACCCGACCGCCGTCAGCCCCAAGGGCGCCTATGGCCTAGGGCAGCTGATGCCGGACACGGCCCGCGCCCTCGGGGTCGATCCGCGCGATCCCTCCCAGAACCTCGACGGTGCCGCGCGCTATCTGCTCGCACAGCTTGCGACCTTCAAGGACATCGACCTGGCCCTCGCGGCCTACAATGCCGGGCCGCATCGGGTCGTCGAATATTCCGGTGTCCCGCCCTTCGCCGAGACCCGTGACTACATCGCCCGCATCCACCGGATTCGGTCTCGGCTGGCAGGCACCCCCGTTTCCGCGCCGGACACAAGCATCGCAGACCGGGTGCCTGCCCGCGCGCCCGTCCTTATCGATCTTCAATAAAACAAGGGAACTTCGCATGCTTCGACATCGCCTCAGCCACCTCTTGCCTGTCGCCACAACCTTGACGGCTTTCGCAACGCCCGCCCTCGCGCAGGACTTGTCGCCGATCCAGACCATGCTGGAAACCGTCGAGGCCGCGCTGACCGGTCCCATCGGGATCGCGGTCGCCACGCTTGCCGTCATCGGCACCGGTTTCATGTGCATGATGGGGCGACTGAACTGGGGCTGGTTCGCCTCGGTCATCATCGGGATCGTGCTGATCTTCTCGGCCGGCACCATCGTCGACGGCTTCTCCTGAGATCCGAGTAGAGCAGTGGCAGAACGATCCCCCCTTTTTCTGGGCCTCGCCCGTCCGCCCAAGTATCTGGGTCTCCCTGTCGGATACCTCGTGGTGCTGGCGAGCGGGGTCGTTCTGCCGTTCATCTGGACGAAGTCGATGGTGTTTTTCCTGATCGGCCTCGTCGCCTATCCGATCCTCTGGTTCGTCGCCGACCGCGAGCCGCATTTCTTCGAAGTGCTGCGCGTCTCCTACGGCTCTGTGCGCGCGACGAAGAACCGGGCTCTGCATGGAGGCGACAGCTTTGGCGCGTGATGCAGGCACCCATTCTTCATTCGGGACTGCCTTGCATCAAGCGGGCGGAGGTGACTTCGCGCGAGAAAGCTATCTCGCGGAGCACCTGCCGTATTTCGCTTGCGCCGATGACGATGTCATGGTGCTGCGTGAGGGCGACCTCATGGCCACCCTCCGCCTCGACGGTTTGAACCCGATGACCACCGAGGATGCCCGGCTCGACGCGCTCAAGCGCGCGGTCGCGGCCATCGTCGCCCAGACCGGAAACGCCTTTGGCTTCTACATCCACCGGATCTCCGTGCCGCAGGATCTCGGAATGCGCCCCATTGACGGTGACAGCTTAGCCGCCGCGATCGATGCGCGGTGGCAGGCCCATGTCAAAGACCTGCGCCCGGCCAAGCGCCAGCTCTATCTCAGCGTCATCCGGCGGCCCGATATCTCCGCACGCATTCCGCTCCTGCGGGCGCTGGCCCGCAAGGCCTGGGTCAAGGACCGCGCGACGCGGATGCAGGAACTCAACGAGGTCATGGGCTTCTTCGAGGTGGCGCTCTCCTCCGCCAATCCGGTCCGGCTGACCCGCAGCGGCGGCGAATGGCTGGGCTATCTCAATACGCTGAACGCGGGTAGCTTCTCCCCCATCGCCTTCGGCCAAAGCGCCCTGCCCCTCTCGCATACCCTGAGCAACTGCCGCGCGACCTTTGATGGCGACGTGGTCACCCTGACCGACGCCGTGACCGGTCGGGTCAAATATGGTGCGCTCTTCTCGATGAAGACCTACCCGGCATTGACAGATGTGACACTGCTCGACGCGCTCGACCTGCCGCTCGATATCGTGCTGACGAACTCCTTCAGCCCGATCCCCAACAACATCATGGCCGAGCGCATCCAGCGGATCATCCGCCAGATGCAGGCTTCCGACGACGCGGCCGTCTCTCTGCGCGAACAGCTCGGCCAGGCCGCAGACGACCAGGAAGCTGGCCGCATCGCCTTTGGCGACCACCACCTCTCGATCGCCGTCTATGCGCCCGACCGCGACACGCTCGAACGGGCCGCCGCCCAGATCAAGCGCGTCGGACAGGAAATCATGTCGGTGATCGTGCGCGAAAACATGGCCCTGAAAGCCACCTACTTCGCGCAATCCCCCGGAAATTTCGGCTACCGGGCGCGCAAGACGCCGATCTCCTCGATCAATTTCGCCGACTTCGCAGCATTGCATGGCAGCGTCGAGGGCCGCGGTCCCGATCAATCGCCCTGGGGCCAGACCATCTCGGTGCTGCCCACGGTCGGCACCTCTGGCTATCGCTTCAATTTCCACGAGGCGGGCGGTCCGGGCAAGGAACCGACCGTCGGCCATACGCTGGTTCTGGGGCGCACCGGCACCGGCAAGACGCTGACCACCGCCTTCCTCGCGGCCCAAGCGCAGCGGGTGGGCGCGCGGCTTTTCTTCTTCGACAAGGATCGCGGCCTCGAGATGGCAGTCCGCGCCCTCGGTGGGCGTTACAACGAGATCCGTGCCGGCGTGCCCTCCGGCTTGAACCCGCTCGATACCGAAATCGATGAACGTGGCCGTGCCTGGCTCTCGGATTGGCTTTCGACCCTTCTTTCCCGGGGCGGAACCCTCACCGGCGAGCAGTCCCGCCATATCCAGAGCGCAGTCTCACAAAATGCCCATGCCGAGGGCTCTCTGCGGCGTTTCGCAAGCTTCGAGACCCTGTTCCAGTCGCTCGATGATGATGGCGAGCTGCAATCCCGCGTCGCCGAATGGGCCCCGGGCGGGCGCTATGGCTGGGTTTTCGATGAACCGGAATATGGCGCGGGGCTTGAACTCGCCTCCGACATCATCGGCTTCGATATGACCGAGATTCTCGACATGACCACCGAGCGGATGGCGGTTCTCTCCTACATTTTCCGCCAGATCGAACGCCTGGTCGAGGATCGCCGCCCGACGATCATCGTCCTCGACGAGGCCTGGAAGCTACTCGACGATCCGTACTTCGGAGCGCGGCTGGAGAACTGGCTGGTGACGCTGCGCAAAATGAACTGCGTCGTGATCATGATGACGCAGTATCCGAGCCAGCTGCGCGACAGCCGCGTCGGCAAGACCATCGTCGAGACGGTGCCGACACAGATCCTCTTCCCGAACGACCGTGCCACGATCTCGGATTACGACTTTCTGCGCGTGAACGCCAAGGAGGCCGCCCTTCTGGTCCAGCCCACCATAGGACAGCGCATCGCGCTGGTGCGCTCGGCAGGTGACAGCGTCTTCGTCGATGCGGACCTTTCGGCGCTCGGCACCCTCCTTCCCATCCTTGGCGGCGGCGCCACCGGCGAGGCGCGCGTGCCCGCCGATTGGCGCACCAACCCCGATTTTTGGAGACATGTGATATGAGTATGAAACCCCTCCTCGCGCTTTGCGCCGCCGCAGGCCTTCTCTCGGCTTGCGAAAAGTACACCGAGAAAACCTCGCCCTGCTTCGGGCGCAATGGCGAGCCGCAGGTGACGCGCGCCGCCCTCTCCTTCTCAACCATGGGCGCACCGGTGCAGGAGACGGCCAAACCCGACTGCACATTCGAGCCCCTGCCCCGCCCGGAATGAGCCGCGCCGCGATCATATCCGCCGGGCTCTGCCTCGGCCTAGGCGCCCTGCCCGCGCATACCCAGGGCGTGCCGACGCAGGACAATTCCGCGATCGGGCGCGCCATTGCGCGGGTGACAGCTCTCGCCGAGGATCTGGGCGTACAGCAGGACAAGGATCGCACCGAGTCCACGCTCGCTGATGTCCAGGCCGACCAGCTGCGCGTCCTCGAGGAGATGACCGCCGCAATCACCGGACCCGGCTTTGACATCCGCGCTCTCGAAGGGAATGCCGACTTCGGGGTCGCGGCGGTCTACCCCAATACCGACCCTAGCCCCATGAACAGCCGCCTCTTTGGCGAGGGCCGCGAGACGGTCGAGATGATGATCGTCGAGGTCGCGGGGGAATTCGCAGGCGCCCCCGGCGTGGCCCGCGCCGGACTTTCGGCCACCCAATGGCGCTGCCTTTTCCAGGCCCTGATCAAGCAGGAAAGCCGCTTCAATGTCGCCGCAGAAAGCCCGGTCGGGGCCTATGGCCTGACCCAGCTTATGCCTGGCACCGCCTCCGACCTCGGCGTCGACCGCTATGACGTGAAGGACAACCTGCGCGGCGGGGCCCGCTATATCACGACCCAACTCACCCGCTTCGGCAATATCCCCCATGCGCTCGCGGCCTATAACGCAGGACCGGGCCGGGTCATCGAATATGGTGGCGTGCCACCCTTTGCCGAGACCCAAGGCTATGTTCGCAACATCTCCAAGTTCTACAACGAATATCTTGCCGTGGTGGGTGGTGCCGACGCGCTCGGCACGCTCTCGCCCTCGGATTTTGCGCTCGCTGAATATGCCAGCATCTCCGAGGCCGGCGTCTATTACGCGGCCGACAGTTCCGCCACGACCGAACAGGTGATCAACCGCCTGCGCGCGATCATCCTGCAGATCGACGCGCAGCCCAATGCCAAGGCGGCCTGGGAGCTCAACACCTACGCCAAGGCCGAGATCGGCCGCATCCTCAATCTTCGTGTCCGGCTGATGGCCGCCAATCAGCAGCGCGAGGCGGCCTATGCCCAACACCTCGTCGCCGACCGGCTGGCCGAGCGCGACTTCATGCAGATGGGAGTTCCCGAATGAGACAGCTTCTCCTGACCGTGGCTGCGGTCACCACACTCGGGCTCGCCTCGCCCGCAACAGCCCAAGGCGTGCCGACCTTTGATGGCTCACAGCTTGGCCAGCTCGTGGCCCAGCTCGAACACATGGCCGAGGACCTGAATGTCCAGATGCAACAGCTCGCCACCATGCGGCTGGAGTTGGAAACCCAACTGTCGCAGCTCACCAACCTCGAGGCGCAACTGACCTCGCTCATCGAAGGCAGCGGGTTGGGAGAGCTTTTCGCCACGGTCGAGGAATTCCGCGCCCTGCGAGGCAAGCTAGTGGCCCCCCTCAATACTGCGCAATCGCTGGCGAGCGGGGATTTCCTGAGCGGGTTCAATCCCGGCGCGGAACTCTCGGCCTCTGTCGAGAGGGTGCTCTCGGGCAGCGGCTTCACTTCGGAGCGCCTCAGCACACTCTCGGGCTCGGATGAGCCCGCCGACAACCGGATCGCCGCCTCGGCCGGGGCCAGTGCCATGCTGTCCGTCGCGGCGCAGGAAAGCCACGAAGAGGCCGGTCAAAGCCTCGAGCGCCTCGAGACCATGGTCGGGCTCATCGACGATCAGGACGGCTTGAAGGCCGCTGTCGATCTCAACACCCGGGTCACCGCCGAGCTCGGGATCATCCTGACCCAGATCTGGCGGCTGGAAGCCGCCCAAGGCGTCAGTGCCGGTCAGCTTGGCGTTGTCGATGCCGCGACCCTCGCGGATGAGCGCAAGTTCCGCTCGATGGCGGTGGATCCATGACAATGTCCATGATCCACAAGTTGGTTTCAGTTCGGGCGCTTGGTCTTGCCGCTCTTGTCTTGGCCGCACTTCACGGTGCCGCACTGGCCCAGACCCCGAACACCGAACCATCCGGCGACACGCCCTTCAGCTCGATGGCTATCGCGCGGGACGAGGCCGACGACTGCCGCGTCGCGAAACCGCCCGTGGATCTCGCCGAAACCGCTTACCTGCGCAATGGTTACCGCGCGATCCTGCGCATCCTGATCGCCGAGGAGGCGCTGACCACAGAGAACTGCACTTGCCTGCTCGACCAGTTCACCTGGGATCAGGCCTTGGGCGCCCTGCCCCGGTTCCGGACCTCGGACAACCCGCGACTGCCGTTCAAGGTGCTCGATCTCTACGCCAAGGCCGATGCGCTGGAAGCCCAGGTTACGGAGGCCTGTGCGGAGTAAATGGGGGTCATTCGCGACATTCTGGGACAGGTCGATGCCGCAGTGAACACCGTGGCGCAGGACGGCTTTGTCTCTTCCGCAGCCTCGGTCGGCAATGTCATCTCGGCGGGCGCGACCCTCCTTGTCGTCCTTCTCGGGATAAACGCGGTGATGCAACTCCGTCCCCTGCCCTTCGGCACGGGCTTTGCCTTCGGGGTGAAGGTCGCACTTGTCGGGATATTCGCGCAGAGCTGGGAAAATTTCAGCGTCATCTATGGCGTGGTCACGGACGTCCCCGACTCCGTCGGCGCCTCGATCCTCGCGCTCACAGGCTCGGGCGACGAGGCCGGGGTCTATGAGAGCCTCGACAATATGGTCGCCCGAATAACCGCCTATGGCGACACGATTGGCGATCGCGCGGGCTGGGTCTTCGGCGCGGTCCTGGGCGCCATCTTCTTCGTCCTCTCCGCCGTCTTTGCCGCCGTCACCGCCGGGATCATCGCCTTCGCCCGCATCGTCTTCGCGCTGATGATTGTCATCGCCCCCTTCATGATCATGACATCGCTTTTCAAACCGACCCAATCCCTCTTCGAGGCCTGGACCCGCGCCACCATCGGCTATGCGCTCATGCCCGTCGCCGCCGCAGGCATCATCGTCGCCATCGCCGAGGCGATCGGGGATGCTTCCGCCGATCCGGGTGACGTGGAGACCGTCAGCCTCATCCTGCCCTTCCTCGTGATCCTCATTCTCAGCGCCGGGATCATGGCTTCCGTTCCCTATATCGCGTCCAATCTCACCGGCGTGGTGGGCATTGCCTCCAACGCCGTTGGTCTGACCGGCCTTGCACGTCAGGGTTTCGTGAACACGCGGGAGTATGGCACGGGTGCGACCTCCCGCCTCGTCACCGGAAAATCGCCGCACGAGCTGAACCAGATGGCCAATGCGGGCGTGGTCAAGACCGGCGAGATGATCCGCCAAAGCCCCGGCGCGCTCCTCTCCGCAGCCAAGGCCTTCCGCAAACCCTGATTTGAAAGACGACGACTTTGAAGAAGACTGTGACCAGTTCCTCCGCGCCTGACCGCGACGCGTTTGAAGCGGATTTCATCTACGGGCCTCGGCGGCGCGAACGATTTGCCTGGTTCGTCGCGGCGGCCGGCGTGCTGGTTGGCGTCGCCGGCATGGTCGCAGGCGCGAGCCTCTTTCCCCTCAAGACGACTGAAACTTTTGTGGTCGTGGTCGACAAGGAAACGGGTGAGATGGACCGTGTTGCGGCTGTCCAGGCGCTGACGCTTTCCGAGAGCGACGCCATCATCCAGGCAAACCTCGTGGCCTATGTCGATGATCGCGAGACCTATGACCTGACCGATGGCGAGCAACGTATCAATGGAGTGCTCGACCGTTCGGATGGCGACGCCGCTCGCACGCTGCGCGATCTCTGGTCCTCCACCAATGAGGATTACCCGATCACCGTCTATGGGCGCGACGCCAAGATCGAGGTGGTGATCAAGTCGGTGAACCAGATCGAGCGCGGCGTGGCCCAGGTCCGCTTCACTCGCACGCTGCGCCGCCCCCGCGACACCCGTACAGTGACGCGCTCTTACGTGGCTACCGTCGGTTACGACTTCCAACCCGAAACCCGCCAGCGCCTTCAGGACGTCTGGGCCAACCCCTTGGGCTTCGTGGTGACCTCCTACCGCGTCGATGCCGAGACCCTGGAGAACTGACCAAGATGAAATCCTTCCCCGCGCTTCTCCTGGCGCTTGCCCTTCCTGTTGCCGCTTTCGCCGAAGCCACGCCGCAAGGCGGCCCGCTCGATATCCGCATCCGCACCGCCGTCTACAACGAAAACCAGGTCTACCGGATCGAGACGGACTTGCGGCATTCGACGACGATTCATTTCGGGGCGGGGGAACGGTTCGAGGCAGTGATCGTCGGCGACACCGAGAGCTTCCAGGTCGACCCGATCCCCGAGCTCGGCAATGTACTGACGATCAAACCGCATGTGGCAAATGCCTCAACCAACATGACGGTGATCACCAACCGGCGCACCTATTCCTTCCACCTGCGCGAGGGCTCGATCCCGAACCGCACCGGGATGTTTTTCGAGGTCCGCTTCCGCTACCCCGACGAGGAACGCCGCGCGGCGGGTGCCACCCAGCCCAAGGGCTATGAGGTGCCGCGCAACTACAACTACCGCGTATCGGGCGAGGGCGACTTCCGCCCCAGCCACATCTATGACGACGGGCGCTACACGTATTTCGTCTTCCCGGAGAACGGTCGCCAGCCCGCCCCCTTCAAAGCCGACAATCAGGGCCGTGAGCGCACGGTCAATTGGACCCAACAAGGCAACACCGTCCGCGTGCTCGGGGTGAACACCTACTGGACGCTGCGCATCGGCGACGAGGCGATCTGCGCCTGGCGCGACGAGAGCGCCATCTATGTGAGCAACTGACCATGGCCGATCAAACCCCTCCTGACCTTCAGGACCGCCTCGATCAGTTTAGCCAGCGTGGCAAATCCAAACGCCGCGGCAACAGCCTCGGGGTCGGTGCCCTCGCCGCCGCCCTCGCTCTTGGCGGCGCCGGGGTAGCGTATTTCCTGGCGACTGGATTGCAGACAAGTGACAGCGCCCTCGAGACTTCCGATGTCGAAACCTTCCAGGACCGCCGCCCCGGCACCGGGGGGCGGCTGGAGTTCCCGCCCGACGAGACCGAGCAACGGGTCAATGACGCTCTGATCGCCGTCGAGGAAGCGCTGGATGTGCCTGCGGCCCCTGCCCCCGAGCCAAGCGCCGAAGTGCTGGCCGAGATTGCCAAGCTGCGCGAGGCCCTTGCCGCGAGCCAAGCCACGCGCAACTCAGAAATCCAGTCCGCCGTTTCTGACCTGCGCGAAGCCTTCGATGAACAGAAAGCGACGCTAGAGGCCACGCTGGCCGAAAAAGAAACCGAGCTTGCCAACCTGCAGCGCCAGACCGAGACCCGGATCGAAGGGTTGCAATCCATGCTCGATGCCGAGAGGGCGCAGCGCGAGGGGCTTGAGGCCGAGCTCGACCGTGAGGGGCTGATTGCTGACCAGCGCCTGCTCGAAGAACGCCGCCGTCAAGAAGAGGAACAGCGTCAGCGCGAGGCCGCACGGGTCGCCGAGGAGCTTCTGGCGGCGCAGATCAAGTCTCCTGCCGTGGTCTATGCCGACGGGCCGCGCGGCGGCGCGAGTGGCGCGGCAGTGGCCGAACCTACCGCCGCTTCTGGTGCCGGGGGGCCGGCCCTCTCGGGCAATGAGCAATTCCTGCAGACTGCCCGCCCGCTCGAGGTGCAGGAGGCTGCCCGCCTCGCTTACCCTGAGCGCACCCTGACCCAAGGCTCGGTTATCCAGGCTGCGCTCCAGACCGCCATCAACAGCGATCTGCCCGGGTCTGTCGTGGCGGTCGTCTCCGAGCCGGTTCCGGCGTTTTCCGGGGACCGGATCCTGATCCCCCGGGGCTCCCGCCTTTTTGGCCAATACCGCTCCGGCATCGAGATGCACCAGAAACGCATTTTGATCGTCTGGACTCGCGTCCTGACGCCGGATGGCACCTCGATAGAAATCGCCGCCGTCGGCGGGGATCAACTCGGCCGCTCGGGCCTGACAGGTCTTGTCGACACCAAGTTCGCCGAGCGCTTCGGTGGGGCGGCGCTGATCTCCGTGATCGGGGCGGCACCTGCCGTGGCGGCGGAGAGTACCAACAACGAAACCACAAGCATCGTCCTGGGTGATGTCGGCAGCGACCTTCAGGATGCGGTTGGATCGGTCATTGCCGACCAGGTCTCGATCGCGCCGACGATCTATGTCGATCAAGGGGCCTCGGTCACCGTGCTCGTGGACCGGGATGTGGTGATCTATTGACCCGGACTGACAGCCCAGCCTCCTACCTCGAACGCTATCTTGACCCGTTCCGCGACCTCTTGCGACGCGACGACGTGGTCGAGATCGCGATCAACCCGGATGGCAAGGTCTGGCTCGAAGTCGCGGGCGACGCCACCATGCGCCACGAAGGCCAGACTGTGGATCGCACCACCGCCCTCAACATGGCCCAGACCATCGTCGGCGACGCCAAAGCCCGCGTCTCTGAAAAGAACCCCCTCGTTTCCGGCAAGGTGGAATATGCAGGCCGTCCTCTTCGGGTCCAGGTCGCCGTGCCACCCGCCATCGATCGCGGGGCCTCGATCACCATCCGCCTTTTCGCCTCGGGCAGCGTTCGGGATTACGCCCCGGCCTATCTCTTCGGCAAAGCCGTCTCGCTCGATGCGCTCCGCGCTGAGAAGATGAAGAACATCGCCAGCCTCGCAGAAGAAAACCTCGAGGCCGCTCTGCAAACCCTGGTCGAGGCACGGCTCAACGTCCTGATCAGCGGTGGCACCTCGACCGGCAAGACCACCTTTGCACGGCACCTGCTGACCCATGTCAGTGAGCACGAGCGGCTGATCACCATTGAGGACGCCTTCGAGCTGTTCCCCGGCCAGCCGAACACCGTCGCCCTCCTGGCCGACCGCGGCGCCGGATCGCAACGCAGCGCCAACGCCCTCCTGCAGGCCTCCCTCCGTATGCGCCCCGACCGGATCATCGTCGGCGAGCTGCGCGGCGCCGAGGCCCTGACCTATCTCGAGGCGATCAACACCGGTCATGGCGGGTCGGTCTCCACCATCCACGCCGAAACCGCGGAACTCGCCATCGACCGGCTGGCGATCATGGTGCTGCAGGCTGGCACACCGCTGACCTTCGCGGAGGTCCGGGAATACATCCGAAAATCCATCGATGTGATCGTTCAGCTCGGGCGCGCCGAGGGGAAGCGGGGGATTACCGAGTTCTATCTGCCGGGCGGTAGATGACAGGCCGACCACCCCGACACTGGAAGACCCTGAAAAGAGCCGCATAACAGCCCGAGACCGTGGGGTTTTTCTTCCTTGCAGAGTCCATTTGGGCTACACCCCCAATAAACTGCGGCACGGACCAATCCGTGGAGGCAAGATTTCAGGGTGGTCCCGTGACGGAAGAACAGAAGAAAAAACTCGAACAAAAACTATGGGACATCGCCAACGAGCTCCGCGGTCGGATGGATGCGGACGAATTTCGCGACTACATCCTCGGCTTCATTTTCTACAAATACCTGTCCGAACGCCTGCACATCTACGTCGATCAGGAGCTTCTCAAATCCGAAGGCCTTGCTTTCGCTTCGCTAGACGAAACCGACCCGGTCCACCAAGGTATTCTTGGAGCCGTACAAGAGAACTGCATCGATAGCCTCGGTTACTACCTGCGCCCAAGCGAGCTGTTCTCAGAGGTCGCCAGGCGCGGAGCGGAGCCGGGTAGCTTCATCCTTGCCGATCTTTCCGACACGCTGAACAACATCCAGAAATCCACCATGGGCAACGAGTCCGAGGAGGATTTCGTCAACCTATTCGAAGATCTCGACCTGAACTCCAGCAAGTTGGGCCGCAGCAACGAGGCGCGAAACACTCTGATCTCCAAGGTGCTCGCCCATCTGGAGTCCATCGACTTCGAACTGACGAATTCGAATTCAGACGTTCTGGGCGATGCCTATGAATACCTGATCGGCAAATTTGCCTCCGGGGCGGGCAAGAAGGCGGGCGAGTTCTATACGCCGCAACAGGTCTCGACCGTGCTGGCCAAGATCGTGACCACCGGTAAGGCGCGGCTACGGTCGGTCTATGACCCGACCTGCGGGTCGGCCTCGCTGCTGCTGCGCGTGGCGCGGGAACTGGGCTACAAGAAGTCCAACAAGTCCGTGGGCGAGTTTGTGGGGCAGGAACTGAACCGCACCACATACAACCTCGCGCGGATGAACATGATCCTGCACGGGGTGCATTACCTCGATTTCGACATCCAGCAGGAAGACACGCTGGAACACCCCCAACATATGGGCCAGACCTTCGAGGCCATCGTCGCCAACCCGCCCTTCTCTGCGAAATGGTCAGCCAACAAGATTTTCGAGAGCGACGACCGCTTCGCCGAATACGGTCGCCTTGCGCCCGCATCCAAGGCCGATTTCGCCTTTGTCCAGCACATGCTGCATCATCTGGACGAAGACGGCACCATGGCGGTGATCCTGCCGCATGGTGTGCTGTTCCGTGGCGGGGCCGAGGGGGCCATCCGCGAATTTCTGATCCGGCGCAATTGGCTGGATGCGGTGATCGGCCTGCCGGAGAACATCTTTTACGGCACCGCCATCCCCACCTGCATTCTGGTGTTGAAGAAGTGCAAGGAAACCGAGGACGTGCTGTTTGTCGACGCCTCAACCTGTTTCCAGCGCGGCAAGAACCAGAACTGGCTGGGCGAAGAGGACGTGAACCGCATCGTTGGCGCCTATCGGACCCGCGCCGAGGAAGAACGGTTTACGCATCGGGCCCTTTTGGCCGAGATCGAAGAAAACGATTTCAACCTCAACATCCCACGCTATGTCGACACCTTCGTGCCGGAAGCGCCCGTCGATCTGGAGGAAGTGACGCGCCGCGTCGAACAGATCAATCTGGACATGCGCAACGTTGACGAAGAACTGCGCGGGTTCTGCGCCGAGCTTGGTCTGGAAGCTCCGCTATGAGACCACTTGTGCCGGAACTTCGGTTCCCTGAGTTCAAGGGGCCATGGAAACCTGCGCGGGCGGGCGATGCCTTTCGCAACAGCAAGGCGAAAGGAGAAGCCGGGCTGCCGATCTATTCCGTCACTCAAGACCGTGGACTCGTCCGTCGCGACAGCCTTGAACGGCACATGGGCGCGGATGCGGCGGATGAAACCAACCTGCGCGCTCAGCCTGGCGATCTCGTCTACAACATGATGAGGATGTGGCAGGGCGCGGTCGGAATGGCGTCCGAGGAATGCATGGTCAGCCCGGCGTATGTCGTTCTGTCACCGAAGAAAGGCGTGTCCTCGAAATTCTTCGACTACTGGTTTCAGAACCGACACATGCTGCACCAGCTTTGGGCCTATTCGCACGGGCTGACCAACGACCGCTTGCGCCTCTATCATCAGGACTTCGCCAAGATTCCGCTCGCTCTGCCGGATCAGCCCGAACAGGAAAAGATTGCGGCAGTTCTGGACGCCACTTCCCGAAAGATCGCCCTTTTGACCGACAAGAAAACCGCGCTGGAGGACTACAAGCGCGGGCTGATGCAGCGGCTGTTTTCGCGCGAGCTTCGCTTTACCCGTGACGATGGCAGCGCCTTCCCGGATTGGGAGGAGCGGAAGCTGGGGGATGTGTTTGACTGGGTGCAGACCAACAGCCTATCGCGCGAGCATCTGGTCGATGATCCGGCGAGTGGTGTTCAGAACATCCACTATGGCGACATCCACGGCAAATACCGGGCGCTATTCTTCCAATCCAAGGAAAACGCGCCATTCATTGCCGCGACGGCACCCATGAGGGACATCAAAGCAGCCGAATTCCTAAGTGTGGGAGACGTCGTTATTGCTGACGCCTCCGAAGACTATGCTGACATCGGCAAAGCAATCGAGATCATGGAAGTCGCGCCCAAATCTGCAGTCGCCGGATTGCATACCTATATTGCCCGCCCAAAGGCTAAATCACTTGTGCTCGGGTTTTCCGGCTATTTGTTGCGCAGCGCACCTATGCGGAAGCAGACCATGCGGATTGCACAGGGTATTTCCGTTCTCGGTGTATCGAAAAGCAATCTAGAAAAACTTACCTTCTGGCTCCCCCACCCCGACGAGCAACGCAAGATCGCCGCCGCCCTCTCTGCCCTCGACGCCAAAATTGACGCCCTGTCGCAAAAGATTTCTACAATAGAGGCCTTCAAGAAAGGCCTTCTGCAAAAGCTGTTCGTTTAAGGTTTTTCGATGAATACCCAGTCCGAAGCCCAGCTCGAAAATGCCTTGATCCAGCGTCTGAACGATCTGGGTTGGGCCTCGGTCGCCATTCCCGACAATGCGGCGCTGGAGTCCAACCTGCGTGCGCAGCTTGAGGCACATAACGGGCTGCAATTCTCGGACGGGGAATTCCGCACCATCCTAAACCATCTGGGCAAGGGCTCGACCTTTGAGAAAGCCAAGACGCTGCGCGACCGCATGGCGCTGCAACGCGACGATGGCACCACCGCTTATGTGCAGTTCTTCAACGGGCGTGAATGGTGCCGCAACCGCTATCAGGTGACGCATCAGATCACGCAGGAGGGGCATTACAAAACCCGCTATGACGTTACGCTGCTGGTGAACGGATTGCCCCTGATCCAGATCGAGCTGAAGCGGCGCGGGATCGAGTTGAAAGAGGCCTTCAACCAGATCAACCGCTACCACCGCCATAGCTTTGGCGCGGGCAATGCGCTGTTCCAGTATGTGCAGCTTTTCGTGATCTCGAACGGGGTGAACACGAAATACTACGCCAACAACAGGCATCAGGATTTCAAGCAGACGTTCTTCTGGGCGGATGAGGACAACACGCCGATCACACGGCTGGAGGCCTTTGCCGACGCCTTCCTTGAGAAGTGTTTCGTGTCCAAGATGATCGCGAAATACGTGGTCTTGCACGAAAGCGACCAGGTGCTGATGGTGCTGCGGCCCTATCAGTATTTCGCCGTCGAGCGGATCCTCGACCGGGTGATGAAGGGGCGCAAGAACGGCTATATCTGGCACACGACAGGCTCGGGCAAAACGCTGACCAGCTTCAAGGCCAGTCAGGTGATCGTCGAGAACCCGAAGGTGGCCAAGGTCGTGTTTGTCGTGGACAGGGCCGATCTGGATTACCAGACGACGAAGGAGTTCAACTATTTCTCGCCCGGCTCGGTCGATGGCACCGACAACACCACGGCGCTTGTGGATCAACTGGCCGATCCCGACACCAAGCTGGTCGTGACCACGATCCAAAAGCTGAACACCGCCATCACGCGCGAACGCCATGCGGCGGCGATGGAGGCGCTGAAAGATGAGCGGATCGTGTTCGTCTTCGACGAATGTCACCGCAGCCAGTTCGGCGACACCCACAAGAATATCGTTGCGTTTTTCTCCAAGGCGCAGATGTTCGGGTTCACCGGCACGCCGATCCTGAAGGAAAATGCCATCGGCAAACGCACGACCGCAAACCTGTTCGAAGAATGCCTGCACCGTTATGTCATCACGGACGCCATCCGAGACGAGAACGTGTTGCGGTTTTCGGTCGAGTATTGGGGTAAGCTGCGCCGCAAGGACGGGACGTTCATCGGGGACGAAGAGGTTTCCGGTCTCGACCTGAAGGAGTTTTTCGAGAGCGACAAACGGATCGACGGTGTGGTTGACTGGATCATCGAGAACCACGACCGTAAAACGCATAACCGCGATTTCTCGGCCATCATGTGTGTCGGTTCCGTCGATGCGCTGACCAAGACTTACGAGGTATTTCAGCGCAAGAAGGCCGAGGGCAAACATGACCTGAAGGTCGCCACCATCTTTACCTTCGCGGCCAATGAAGAAGACGAAGATGCCAACGGATTGATTGGGGAGCCGGATGTGACGGGCGGCCCCGTCAGTGCGGCCACCCAGCACAGCCGCGACAAGCTGGCTGGCTATGTGGCCGATTACAATGTCATGTTCGGCACCAACAACAGCGTGAAGGACGGGAAGGCCTTTTACGTCTACTACAAGGCGCTGGCGAAGCGCATGAAATGGCGTGACCGGAAAGATTACGTCGTCGGCCAGGGCATCGACATCCTTCTGGTGGTCAACATGTTTCTCACCGGCTTTGACGCCAAGACCTGCAACACGCTCTATGTCGACAAGAACCTGCGATATCATGGGCTGATTCAGGCATTTTCGCGCACGAACCGGACCCTCGGGCAGAAGAAATCGCAGGGCAATATCGTCTGCTTCCGCAACCTCAAGGCCAAGGTGGACGAGGCCATCGCGCTGTTCTCGAACAAGGATGCTGACGAGACAATCCTGATCGCGCCCTACCAAGAGTACGTTGACCGCTTCAATGAGGCGGTGATGGAATTGCTCAAGATTGCACCGACACCGTCAGCCGTGGACAAGCTGGTTTCTGAAGACGACATTCTCGCCTTCGTGCGTGCCTTTCGCGAGCTGATCCGCATCCGCAACGTGCTGACCAGCTTCACCGAGTTCAGTGACGATGACCTCTCGCTGGACGCGCAGCGCTTCGAGGATTTCAAGAGTAAGTACCTCGACATTCATGATCGCATGAAATCGGATCAAGATGACGACCAGAAGGCTTCCATCCTCAATGAGGTCGACTTCGAGCTCGAACTAATCCGGCGTGACAACATAAACGTCGCCTATATCCTGGCCTTGCTGGCCTCTGTCGTCGCGGAGCAACGGGAAGCCGAGGACGCGCTGGATACTGCGAGCAAGACCAAGACCATTCTCGATCTGCTCGGGTCAGAGCCCCGCCTTCGAAGCAAGCGCGAGTTGATTGAGGAATTCATCACGGCCTATCTGCCGACAATGAAAAGCGCCGAACAAACAACTGCGACGTTTGAAGAGTTCTGGACAGAGAAGCGCGAAGCGGCATTCAATTCAATTTGCTCCGAGGAAAAGCTGCGTCCAGAGGGGTTTGCAATCCTTCTCGAAGCTTATCAGTTTTCCGGCAAGCGCCCGATGACCGACGAGGTCATTGCTATCATGATCGAAACGCCGGGCATCCTTCAGCGAAAACCCTCTGCGGAGCGCGTCGTTTCACGTATGGTCACTTTCATCGATACCTTTGAAGAAGGGTTAGGCGACCTCTGGAGCATATGAATGGACGTTCAAGAGGGAGATTTGGGAGTTCAAAACGCTGGTCCTTCAGGTTGAAACCACGATCAGCGCATGGGAATAATTCAGGAATTAAACGTTCACCGAGGTCCGATCCGTGCAACAAATTGAAATTAAAGTTGAAAATGATCATATCCAGCGGATTACCACCGCGAAACCGCTGGCAGCCATATCGGAACTCATTTGGAATGCCTATGATGCGGACGCGCGCGAAGTAAAGGTTGAACTAGAACAGGGTCAACTCACAAAGCTTGGTGTCATTCGAGTTGTCGACGATGGAACCGGAATTCCCGCAGACGAGGTCGAAGCCTTCTTCCAATCATTGGGTGGTTCTTGGAAGAAGCGCGCCATCAAAACCGATGGCGGCAGGTCAATCCATGGAGAAAAGGGTCAGGGACGTTTCAAGGCATTTGCACTCGGCGAGCGTGTAACTTGGGTATCCCATCATGCCGGAAAGAAGTTTTCGATAAGCGGTGAAAAGTCGGATCTAAAGCGGTTCACGATTTCAGATACAGTCTCATCAGGGAACACTGGCTGCACTGTAGAAATTGAGAATGTCGTTCGCGATTTCGAAATATGGTCGGCAGACGGGTTCGCCGAGCAAGTCCGGGATGTGTTTGCACTCCAGCTCTACGAAGACCCAGATTTCCGTATCATCTATGATGGCGAAGAAATCGACGCGCGGGATGCAATTCGCGATGTAACGCCCTATGAAATTTCGGCGATTACCGAAGGTGGTCATGAGTACAAAGCCACACTCGATATTATTGAGTGGAAAAAGAAAGTCGAACGGAAGTTGATGCTTTGCCTACCAGGCCGATTCAGCTTCCACGAAATGGTGCCGGGAATTCATGCCCGCGGGTTCGACTTCACTGCATATTTGACCGCAGACCATTTTCAGGACCTTGCAGACGACAACACAGAAGGACTCGTAGAGCTCGACCCGCCTTCCATGGCACTTGTCGAGGCGACAAAGGCAAAGTTGCGCGAGCACTTTCGCGAGCGTGAAGCAGAGCGTTCTCGTGGCAAAATCCAGGAATGGAAAGAGGCCAAGATCTATCCTTATGAGGGAAAAACGTCCGATCCAATCGAGATCAACGAAAGACAGGTCTTTGACGTCGTCGCATTGAATTTGGCGGACTACAGTCCTGAGTTCGATAAGGCACCATCGAAGCAGCAAAAGCTTATTCTTCAGCTTGTCAAAGCAGCGATTGAAACTGGGCCGGGTGCCCTGCCTGCAATTCTGGAGAGTGTCGTAGACCTTCCTAAGGCTAAGCAAGAGGAACTGGCAGACCTTCTTCGAAAGACCTCGCTTACCGCTGTTATCAATGCCGCAAAAGCTGTCACCGATCGTCTCGAGTTCTTGCGAGCCTTGCAGATCTTGGTCTTTGACCCAAAGTCCAAACGTCAGCTACTCGAACGGTCTCAACTTCACCGGATTATTGCCCAAGAGACGTGGATTTTCGGCGAGCAGTTCAATCTGATGAACGACGACGAGGATCTATCCGCCGTTTTGCGCAGCCATATCGATTTGCTGGGCAGCGACAGAGACGATGGCACTGCTCGAGAAACACTCGCGCCAAGTGCACCAGTTCTCGACGCCGAGGGCAAAGCCGCTATTGTTGATCTGATGCTATCATGCCGGATGCCTACCGCTACCGATGAAGAGCGCAAACACCTCGTCATAGAACTGAAGCGCCCAAGCCAGAGTCTCAATGAAGACGTCATCAACCAGATCAAGAAGTACGCAAAGGCCGTGGCGCTTGATGACCGTTTCCAGCACTCGAAGGTAGAATGGGACTTCGTCGCAGTGGCCAACCGGTTCACAAAAGACGCAGAGTTCGAGGCGAGGCAAAAGGACAAACCTCGTGGGCTAGTCCTCGAAGTTGATGATCCAATCAAGATCCGTGTCTGGGCCAAGACCTGGGGAGAGATCATTCAGGAGGCAGAAGGGCGCCTGACTTTCTATAAACGTCGCCTAGAATATCAGGCGAATGACAAAGAAGCTTTGCGGTATCTGCGCACGATCAACGCAGATTACCTGAGCGAGGAGGTCAAGGAGCGAATCTTGGCGCTTGATGCAAAAGAAGGCGTGACGATCGTCTAGGTCGGTGGCCCTTTTCATCTTCACCCACCCAACAACTCCTCGATAAAATCCTCTTGCCGGTCGAGCGCTGCTTCCCATTCCTTCGGCACATCCGCTTCCCGCTCGAGCTTTTCCGGCTCTGGCTGACCGCGCCAAGCCTCCATCGTCCTCACGCTCATCGCCCTCGCTTCGCGGCGCTGCGACCGGTCCCGCACCGGCGCGGGCGCTGCGGGTTTCTGCGGCTCGATGGCGGCAGCTTCGTCTCCGTCATCCCCATCAACCCAGGGGCCGACGCCCTGCACGCTCGGCGGATAGGGGAACGGCTTGCCCTCCTGGCGGGCCAGCATCTCCTTGAAGAACGGATCGTCGTAATACTTGATCCGGCTCGCCTTGATCGGGTGTTGGGGCGAGGCAAGGATGATGACCTCGTCGGGGTCCATGAGTCGCGCTTCGGTCTCGGAAAGCAGCGGCCGTTCTTCCAGACGCGCCGAGGTCGAGGTTGCGCCGAGGAAACCCTTGTTGCGACCATACATCCGAGTGACCGCCTCGCGAGTGGTGCTGCCGACGGCGGCGGAGACCTCCTTCACGGTCCGCTGATCCCGAGGGGTGATGTAGAGCTTCAGCCCTGCCCCGTTCTCGAGACTTTCGCGGCCCTCGGGCCCGTAGATGCGATCGAGCGAGGCCAGTGACTGCGCGATCATCGCGACGCGGCCGCCATAGCTCGCCAGTGAATGGATCGCGCGCTCGAGATAGGGCATCGCCCCCATCTGCTGGAATTCGTCGATCATCATCATAACAGGCCACGGCTCGTCCGGGCCCGGCTCGTTCAAGCGGATCGAGGCGATGAGGTCGGCGAACATCAGGCGCAGAAGTGGCGCGAGGGTTGCGATGTGATCCTCGGACACCGCGATATAAAGCGACTGCGGGGTCTTGCGGAAGGTAGAGAAATCAAAGTCGCTTGCCTCGGTCGCCGAGCGCACCGCCGGGTTGTCCCACTGCTTGAGGCCCGCGGTCATCAGCGCCTGGATGTTCGAGGTCAGCAGCCGCGACGAGGCAGAGGCGGCGTTGGTCCAGAGCTCGCGCAGGATGTCTTCCTCGGCCTCGTCGGCATAGGTCTTGTACTGGGCGTTCTTGTACTCGCCTCCGGCGACGATCTTGTTTACCTCGCCAAGATTCGGCGTGCCGCGCTGGATCGCCAGCAGGCAGGCCGCGACAAAGATCGACTTGCCGGCCTCGGAGAAGGTGTCGAGCGTCTTGTTGTCCTTGTCGAGGAAGAGGTCGGCCAGGATCGAGACCTCGGTGAACCGCTGCGCGAATGTCGGGGCTTTGGCGATCCGGGCGAGCGGATTGTAGCGATGCGTGGCATTGGCCCAATCGAAGGGGCTGAAGCGATAGACCTCGTCGCCATTCAGTGCGCGAAGGCGCGCGGTCTTCTCGAAGTTCTCTCCCTTCACGTCGAGCACCACGACCGAGCCCGCAAAGCTCAGAAGGTTCGGGATCACGAAGCCGACGCCCTTACCCGCACGGGTGGGCGCCACCATCATCACATGCGGAATGGTCGTCGAGGAGATGAACTCGGCCTTAGAGGTCGGCGCGCCGAGCTTGCCACAGACAAAGCCCTTGCCTGGGGCCTGCAGCATGTCGTTCTTCTTCAGCTCCGCCTTGGTCTGCCAATGGGCAGAACCGTAATCGTCGCGCTCCTTCTTCCAGGTCCACGCCAGTGCCAGCGCGCCGAGGCCGATCGCGCCGAAGCCGACGGCACCAAACCCCACCTTGAAGGCCTCGGGGTGCGCTGCGCGTGTAGCTGCACTCGCCTTCCAGAGCGCCAGCATGTCGAAGCTGCCAAAGCCGGTTTTCAGGGCCAGGGTCAGGTAGAAGGCGGCGACGATGGTGCCGATGACAGCACCGCAGATCACGCCGAAGAGAAGCGCGGCCCAGAGGGGAAGTGTCTTGGTCATGGTGGTCATCTCCCCTTTAGAATTCCATCTCGTCGTCGAGTCCGCGGTCACGGCCAAGATCCCGGCCCAACTCCTGCGCCTCTTGCTGGCCGCGCAGCCGGGCGACCTCGGTCGCCTTGTCCTGCTGCAACCCGGCGGCGCGGTCGGTGAAGACCTGGTCGCCGGTCTCCTCGAAGGTCATCTCCAGGAACTCCTGCGTGACGGTGATCTGGTCGAGCTTACTCGGCAGGGCAGCGTCCAGCACCTCGTAGTTGCCACGGCGTAGCTCGGCCAAGCCCTCCTCCCCCAATTCCTTGAAGAGCTCGGATTGCAGGGTTCGCTCGACTGTCTCTTCCTGTGCCTCGGTGAGCTTGCCATCGCGCAACATGTCGGCGAGGTCCTGCAGGTAGGGATTGGGCGTCCGGTCGTCCTCGTCGATGAGGGGCAGCGTCGCCTCTTCCTCATCGGCAAGGGTCCGGCCGATCTCGACGCCCAGTTCTTTCGCGCGTTCCATCAACGCGTCCATCACGCCGTCGACCTTTTCGAGCGCGGCATCCAGTTGGTCATCATTGGCCGTCTCGACGCTGAGACCGTCTTTGGCCAGCACCGCGTTCATGTCCCGCTCGACCCAGTCCTGCGCCATGCCGTAGTTCCGCGTGCCACCCGCCGCGATCCGGGCTACCAGTTCCTCGCTGTCCATTCCGGCCTCCTCGGCGCGCTCGAGCACATCGCGGAGCCCCTCGTCATTGCCGGACTGCAGCGCGGCAATCAGCACCTCGCTGCCCGCCCCCGGCGGATAGGGTTCCTCCAGCTGCTTGCCAAACCGCGCCCGCAGGTCCGGGTCCGGCACCATCTGCGAGAGGTCCGCGATGATCGGTGCGGCCTTGGCTTCAAAAGCGGCACGCTCCGCCGGATCCAGTTCTTCGGCCTTGAGCCTGAGCGCCTCGATCGTGCGCTCGGAATAGTCGATCGCATCACCGACGGTCTTGATGTCCTTCATGTCTATCTCTCCTTCGGTGAAATTCCACGGCGTGCCCGAGCCAAGCCCGTCCGCCAAGCCGCGTACGGCACGTGCCATGTGGCGCTGGTCCATCCGGTCCAGCAGGTCGGCGAGGTTCTTGTAGTCCTTGGCGAAGCCCACCACCTGCGCCTGCGCGATGGCGGATTCCTGGGCCGTCATGACGATCTCGCGCGGCAGGCGGGCCTCTTCCTTGGCGCGGTAGATCTCCTCGATCCCGGCGGGCTTCTCGAAGATGCCGCGCTCGAGCCGGGTCGTGGCGTCGAGCATCACGCCATACGCTTCGGCGATCTCGGCCTGCTTCTCGCGCATGAGCTGCGGCGACATCACACCCTCGGCCCAGCAGGAGAACCAGGTGCCCTTCTCGACGCCGCGGTTGTTCAGGATGATGTGCGCGTGTTTGTGCGCCCGGTCGTCATGGACCGCGAGGACATAGTCCCACTGATCGCCATATTCGCCGCTCTCGAAGAAATGCTCCGTCCAGTCCATGGCGATGTCGCGCACCTGATCGACCGTGACGTCGGTCGGGAAGGACAGAAGCATGTGCGAGGTGAACCCGAGCTTGGTCGAGCCGCGCCAGGTCCCGGCCCAATCCTCGATGATGTTCTCTTTCTGATCCTCAGAAAGCACCGCCGCACCGGTCAGCGCATTGGTCATCGTCGAATAGGTGTAGACCGCCTTGTCGTTGACGTAGGAGATCTGCGCTCCGAGCGAAGCACGCGTCTTGCAGCCTCCAGCCCGGATCCGCTTGAACACCGCCGCCCGGCTCTGACCCGACGCAGCCTTCAGCGCGTTGCGCGCCGACATGGATCCGACGCGCGCGAAACTCCGCCCCTGCCGACGCCCCGCCAGCCGCGCGTCGATCCGCGCCGCGGCCTGACCCCGGATGCGCTCATCCTCCCAGAGCCGGCCCATGACCGAAGTGTAGAGGGCGAGGGGATCAGGCATTCCTGACCAGCCTCAGACGGCCGCCGGTCGCGGGCGGGTCATCCTCCAGAACCGCGCTCTCCGTCCCCTGCCTTTCTTCCTTTTGCGGCCACTCCTGAGCGCGCAAGACCTGCGCCGCATCCTTCATCCGGCCCATCTCACGGCTCATGGACTGCGCCAGATCGAGCAGTTCGATCAGCACCGCACGGTCCGCCTCCGCGACCTCCAGCCGACCGCGATGGACCGCCTTGGCGAGCGCCAGTCCCGTGTCGCTCACGTCCTTCGCCTGACGCCACGCAGCACAGAATTCCGAGACCAGATCACGGGGTACATCGAGGAACCCGCACCGTCCGCGCAGCACCGCATTGAGCGCCTGGGACCGGTTGGCAAAACCCCGTTCGCGCCACTCGGCATCGAAGGCGTCCAGTTCGGATCGGCTTGCCCGGAACGACACCGTCTCGCTCGGATCGCGCACCGCGATGCCCTCGCCCGCCTCCTCTTTCGCGAGCCGGTTCACGTGGCGCGGAGAGATGCCGAACGCGGCCGCCAGGTCCTTCGCGCTCTCCCCCGCAGCAAAGCGCCGCGCGAGTTCGATGCGCTCTTCAAGCTTCAGGTTTTTCGCTGGTCTCGGCACTAGGGCGTTCTCCCGCTTCCAGAAAAAGGATGCATGCGCAGACGCGCGCGAGGCAGCGATTGCTCGCAATCGCGTTCGCGTGCGGCGGAGCATTCAGCTTTGCGGGAAACGCCCATGACAGACCCCTCGGACAAAATGTGCAAACATTGGCCATATCCTGCCAACGTCTTCCTTCTCTCCTTCGCTTATACTTCAATAAATCACATTGTGCAATATTACGTTTTGCGTGTCGTGTATTTTTGCAGGCATTGGCCGCCGTCAAGACCCCGCGTCGCGGCGCGACATGGGACGGGTCCCGCCCTCATCGATGCAGGACAAGCAGGTCGAAAAAGCTAACGAAACTTGTGTTCAAGACGCACGCTGCGACACGCAAACCGAACGCCCGAGCCGTTCACGGATCGGGCGCCAGGAACACGAAAACGGCCCGCGCGGGATGGCGCGTGTCACGCCCGTTTGGGGCGTCACAATGTTGGTAAGGATCAATGTCTGACCCCTGCGGATCCGAAGACCCGCAGGGGTATCTGGGTCAGTGACCCAGTCCCTAAGAGCGCAGATCGTCGTAACGGCTGCGGGCGATCAGCGCCTCGGTCTCGAGGCTGTCGAGGGTCTCCGGATGGGCGTCGTCATCGAAGGCGGCGAGGTAGGCATCGAAGGCCATGTCGGCTTGCAGTTCGGCGAGGTCTATGGATTGTTCGAGTGTCATGGTGTGATCCTTTCCGTTGATCGTCGTTGGACGGATCGTGGAAAAGGCCGGGGGAATGAGAGCGGGCTGCACCCGGCACGGGGCGGAATGAAATGGAGCACGACGGGGGCAGGTTTGTTGTGAGCGATGCCCCGCAGCGCTCAAGGCGTCAGCCGCCCAGAAACCTGCCCCCGGCGTTGCCGACCGCTCGACCCCGGGCTAGCGATCTGAAAGGCCAACAGGTCGACGGAAAGGCGCGCGGCGGTGGCCCTGACGTGATACTTCGTCCCCCGGACACATGACGTTGATCTGCGGCTACACCCACGCGGCACAGGGTGAGTTCGCCGCCCCTGGCAGCTTCGCCAAGACGACCCAGGCGCGGATTGCTCGACCGGCGGAAGGGGAGCGCTTGTCTCGCCCAGCGGGCCGCCAGTTCTTCCTGCGGACATTCGGTTCCGACTCGGGTTCGCGCGATGCACGTTGTCACTGAACAGAAAGATCAAAGCCGCATCTGCGACCTATCCAGCTTCCTACCCGCCACGGCGACGTCGTCCGGAATATGCCGCAACCTTCAGACACGGGTTTCGGACCCGAACCATTGTCGTTTCTTGAAACGAGAAAAAGCCAGACCGCCGGAGCGGTCTGGCTGTTGGCTTAGGCGGCGTCCTTTGGCCCCCAGGGGATGACGGCTTGCAGGGACAGATCGTCCTGGTTCGCGGCCTTGCCGAGGTTGGCGTTGAAGCCGTGGTCGCGAATGGTCAGCGTGTAGTAGTCGGCGCCGGTCTCCTTGTTCTGTTTCTTCCAGATGCCGCCGCACTCGACCAGCTTGCCGCGCGGGGAGCGGCCGAGGACGCGGTGCGTGGGGGCCATCGGGTTCGCGCTTGCGACGGGTTCGACCGTGATGTCGAGGTCGAAGGTCAGGGTCGAGATGGAGCCGACCCCCTTGGCGGTTTCGATGTCGGCGCTGGTGAATTTGATGCAGTTCGTGGTCATTGCTCTTCTCCTTGTTTGCGTTGCAATGATGGTCACCTTGCAGCTGGCCAAGGCCCGGCCACACCGCAGGCGGAGCGCAGCGGAGAGGGGCAGGCGCCGGTCTTTTTGCTCCGCGAGGAATGGCCCGCAGGGGCAAGGGAAAAAGATCGGCGACAACCTTTGTGGACGGGGCGACAGCTGCGACCAGCATGTCATGCAACTCAGACAAAAGGAGAAGAGCGGTGGCGGCGAAGGAAGGTAGGGGAACGGCCGAGGGAGGCGCTGCAGGGCGGGCGATGTCTTCTCTGTCCTCTTGCCCCGATCCGAATCCCGACCAGTCAGAGCTTTGCTGTCCCTGCCTCACGTGCCACGACGGCTGGTTTCCG
>NZ_JBDOQR010000028.1:0-31292 GCF_039839315.1 Phaeobacter sp. CAU 1743
GGAGCGCGGTCATTCACTGGACTGTTCGAAGCCCTCAACGAAATCTGTGATCTCTACACACCTCAGGAATGCTGGAACTACTTTTGCGAGGCCGGGTATGCTTCTACATAAACTGGAAACGCTTTAGAACGGCAGCCGCGACCGCCCCCATGCCCGCAAAGGCATAAAGCGTATGCGTCCCTGACACTTCCGGCAGGACCGATGTCGCGATCAGCCCAAAGGACAGGCCGGTCATCGCTCCGATCATCAGCGACGGTGAAAACACCCCGCCCCCCATGCGCCCGCCCATGGTGATGGCCACGGCAGCGGTTTTTACCACGGTGAACAGGATGGCCTGCGACAACACCAACCCACCGGTAAGCGCCAGCACCGTCGTCTCATAGCCAACCCCGATGATATGCGGAAACCAGATCGCAATCGCCCCCAGAAGAAAGCCCGAAACCGCCGGACGCAGCCAGCGCGGGATCGATAGAGCTGTCTGGATATCGGTTCCCACTCGATCTGCCCAAAAAATCGAGCGCATGAGCACCACGGCCACCAGTCCACAAATCAGCCCGAGCATCAAAAAGGCAGGTAGCTCCACATAGAACTGCAAGGCGCCCGGCGTGGTCAGCGTGAATTCCGTGACATCGCCATATTCCAACCGGTTGATCACCGTGCCCGCAACCGAGGCGATGGCGATGGGCGCAAAGGCATGCACAGCAAAATGCCGCAACACCACCTCAAGCGCGAACAGCGCACCGGCGATAGGCGCGTTGAAGCTGGCAGAAACTGCCGCTGCCACCGCACAGCCCAAAAGATCGCGCCCGGTGATGCCATCGGCCTTGATCCGGTCGCTAACCCAGCTGGAAATGACGCCTGCTAGGTGCACCACTGGCCCTTCGCGCCCCGCCGATCCGCCGGTCGACAGCGTCAGGAAGGACGCCATGGCCGACCCAAGCCCGGCGCGGATTTCGACGCGACCATTGCGCATTGCCGCCCCTTCGATCACATCGGCAACCGAACGCACCCGCCCATCGGGGGTGAAATTGTGCAGGATGATTCCGACGACCAGCCCACCCACGGTGGGGATCACCAGCAGCATGTACCACGGCAGATCCTGCGCGAAACTGTGCAGAAAATGAATATCCTCGGCGCCATAGATCCAAGCCTGAAAGGCGGTAATCCCCTTTCGGAACAGCAAGGCCGCAAAACCGGCAGAGATACCGATCAGCAAGGCGATCATCCAGAATTGAAACTGGCTTGGCCCGCGATGCAAAAGAATACGCCAGACATCTCGCAGCCATGCAAGACCCTGCATCGCCAGCACCTTTGCCCCGGTCCGGGAATTATGCTTCATTGTTCGCCTTCAGTTTCCTGCCCCCCTCAAAGCAGAGAAAAATTGCCAAACCACCAACACTGAGCACACAGGACCGTGACCCGTGCGTCAGCCGGTCAGCAAGGCTCCGGCGGCGGCGCGCGCTTCTTTGGTGATGGTATCGCCAGACACCATCCGGGCGATTTCATCCACCCGTTCCGTCTCGCTCAGCGGCACCACCTCGGACAAGGTCATGCCATCGGTGACGCGTTTCTGCACCCGCCAGTGATGCGCGCCCTGGGCAGCGACCTGCGGCGAATGGGTGACGACCAGCACCTGCCCGCCCGAGGCAAGGGATTTCAGGCGCCGCCCCACCGCATCAGCGGTGGCACCACCGACCCCGCGGTCGATTTCGTCAAAGATCAGCGTCTTGTCGCGATCCTCACCGCGCAAGCAGACCTTCAGGGCCAGCAGGAAGCGGCTCAGTTCCCCGCCCGAGGCGATCTTATTGAGCGGACCCGCCGGGGCGCCGGGATTGGTCGCCACGGTAAAGGCAACATCGTCGTGGCCCTCCGGGCCCGGGGCGCCTGCGGTGATCCGGGTTTCAAAAACCGCGCGCTCCATCTTGAGGGGCGCCAGTTCAGCCATCACCGCTGTGTCCAGCGCCAGCGCGCTGTCGCGGCGCGCGGCACTCAGCGTCTCTGCAGCCGCTGCATAAGCCGCCTCGGCGTCGCGCAGAGCGGCCTCCTGATCGGCCAGATCCTTATCGCCTGCATCCAGTGCCGCCAGTTTTTCGCGCAGGGTATTGGCATAGGCGGCCAGATCATCAGGCAGAACGTCATGCTTGCGCGCCAAGGCACGGATCGCAAACAGTCGCTCTTCGCAATCTTCCAGATCGCCTGGATTGAAATCGAGCGCCGAGAGAACCCGTTCGACGCCATCCTGCGCATCGCCCAGTTCAATCATCGCCCGGCTGAGCGCCGCCAGCGGCTCTGTCAGCCCGATCTCCTCGGCCCCCTCGACGCCTTCCAGCCAGCGCTGCGCCTCGCCCAGCGACGGATCGGCCCCCTCGCTCAGCAGCGCATGAGCGCGGGCGATATCGCCGCGGACCCGCTCTGCTCCCTGCATCTGGCGGCGGCGCGCATCCAGCGTCTCGTCCTCGCCTGGCTCCGGGTTCAGCTTGTCCAGTTCCTCAACTGCGTGACGCAGGAATTCCTCTTCGGCGCGCACCGCATCCAGTGCGGCCCGGGTAGCCTCCACCGTCTTGCGGGCCTTGCCGACCGTCGTCCAGGCCGCGCGGGTCTGCAACAGCAGATCCGGCACCGCGGCAAAGGCATCCAGCAGGCTGCGGTGACCCTTGGGGTTCAGAAGGCCTCGATCATCGTGCTGGCCATGCAGTTCCACCAGAGTTTCCGACAGGGCGCGCAGCACCTCACCCGAGCAGCGCCGATCGTTCACCCAGGCGGTCTTGCGGCCCTCAGCGGTATTAACGCGGCGCAGGATCAGTTCGCGCCCGGCAGGCAGGCCTGCCTCTTCCAGAACCGCGTGGGCCGGATGGCCCTCGGACAGTTCGAATTCCGCGACCACCTCGCCCTGCGAGGCGCCCTGACGCACCAGTTCGGCGCGACCGCGCCAGCCCAGTACAAAGCCAAGAGAGTCGAGAAGGATCGATTTACCGGCGCCGGTTTCGCCGGTCAGCACGTTGAGACCGGCCTGAAAGTTCAGCTCCAGATGGTCGATGATCAGAATATCGCGGATATCAAGCGCGCGCAGCATTACTTTGCTCCGTTGCAAACGCTGTTACAGCCACTGGCCCTTGATCGACTGGCGATAGATCTGGCTCAGCCAGTTGTTCCCCCGGTCACGCATCTTCAGACCCTGCGACGTCAGCAGTTTATAGCTGTCCTGATACCACTCTGTCGATTGATAGTTGTGCCCCAGGATCGCGCCGGCGGTCTGCGCCTCATCCACCAGACCCAGCGACAGATAGGCCTCGACCAGACGGTGCAGCGCCTCGGGGGTGTGACTGGTGGTCTGGAAATCCTCCACCACCACACGGAAGCGGTTGATCGCCGACGTGTAGTGTTTGTGGCGCAGGTAGTAGCGCCCGATTTCCATTTCCTTCCCCGCCAGATGGTCGAAAGCCAGATCGAACTTCAGGATTGCCGAGTTGGCATATTCGCTGTCGGGGTAAACCTCGATCACGGTGCGCAGAGCCTGCAGCGCCTGAAAGGTCAGTCCCTGATCGCGACCGACTTCGTCGATCTGGTCATAGAAACTGAGCGCCAGCAGGTATTGCGCATAGGCGGCGTCTTCGTCGGTCGGGTAGAAATCGATGAACCGCTGCGCGGCGGCGCGGCTGTTTTCGTAATCCTTGGCACGGTGATAGGAAAAGGCCTGCATGATCAGCGCTTGTTTCGCCCATTCAGAATAGGGATAGAGGCGCTCGATCTCGGAGAAGTAAAAGGCCGCGTCCTTGGAACGGCGGCGTTCCAATTCGAACTCGCCGCGTTCAAAGATCTGTTTGGGGGTATAGCCGTCCAGCGCGCCTGCCTTTTCGGCCGCGCCACCGTCGCCGCCGCAGCCCGACAATGCAGCCATCAGAACAACCGCACCGATCCATTTGGCTCCTGCCCTGATGCCGATCATCTTTGCCTTACCTCACCGCATTTGACTCGCGGGCGTCCACCCCGGTTATGCCCGGTCTAGCACATTCAATTGGCGTGCAAAACGCCTTTAACCCACTTCGCCCTCACTTGGCAGAGATTGTCGGCCCGGGTCAAGCCTGAGGCGCCCCAGCGGTGGGTGCCGGACCACAGGGACAAATGAAAAAGGGCACCTAAGTGCCCCTGTCCGTCTTCCATCGGTGTCCTGATGATTGCGCTGATCCCTGCAGGGATCAGGCGACCTTGCGGATGGCTGCGGGGATTTCCCCCCAAACCAGCCCCTGCCCCGGCAGGCGGGCCACCATGGCCGCATCACACTCTACCAGACGCACCGCGCCAGGGGTTGCGAACAGCGCCCGCAGCAGGGTGTTGGTCAGGGCATGACCAGCACGCTCACCGATATAGCGCCCCATCAGCGGCGCACCGGCCAGCGCCAGGTCACCCAGCGCGTCCAGCATCTTGTGACGGACCGGCTCATCCGAATGGCGCAGACCTTCGCCGCTTTCGACCTCTTCACCATCGAAAACAACAGCGTTCTCGCCCGGCACACCGCCAAGAGCCAGGCCATTGGCCTGCATCGCCTCGACATCAGCGCGGCGGCAGAATGTACGGCTGTCGCACAGCTCGCGGGCAAAGGCCCCATTGCGCAGGTCCAGCGTTTTGCTCTGGCGTCCAATCGCCTGCTCAGCGAAATCAATGTGGAATTCGATCATCAGCCGGTCGCAGGGCAGAATGGTCGCCTTTGCGCCATCTTTTTCGACGCTGACCTCTTTCAGAACCTGCAGAACCTGCACCGGAGCAGACAGGCGACGCACGCCTTTCTGCATGATCCCGCGCACAAACAGCGCCGAGGAGCCATCAAGGATCGGCACTTCGGGTCCATCGATTTCAATCAGGGCGTTGTGAACACCGCAGCCAGCCAGCGCGGCCATCACGTGCTCAACGGTAGATACCGACACACCGGGGGCGTTGACCAGACGGGTGCACAGGGCAGTGCGCTCCACATAGTCCCAGCGGGCCGGGATGACAGAATTGCCCAAAGCGATATCGGTCCGTTTGAAACGGATGCCATGATCCGCCGCAGCCGGTTTCAGAACCATCCGCGCAGGCTGGCCGGAATGCAGGCCAGCGCCTTCAAATATCACCGATGCTTTCAGGGTATTCTGCACCTTGTGCCTCTTTCTTCTGGGTCCGGCCATCTGGGGCCGTGTTGCCGATGATAGGTAAGGAAACGGGCACGCGGGCTCAACTCAATCTTTGTAACGGATTGAAACATCCCTGTAACGAATAGGCAAAACACTGCCTAGATGCGCGCAACCTTCTGGAAAAAAAGGAAAAAGGGCCGCCAGATGGCGACCCTCTTCACGAGATATTCTGAAAAATCAGTTGGCCTGACGGCGTAGGAAGGCCGGAATTTCGATCCGTTCCTGATCCGGATCAGCCTGCTGCTGCGGTTGCGGCGCGGCGGATTGCTGCGGCGCGTGCTGCGGGGCCTGCGGCTGCTGACGCACCGGCTGAGGCTTCGCCTCACCGCCTTCGGCAGCGCTGCCGGTCATCCGGTGGATAAGCGAATTCAGGCCAAAGCGACGCTGTTCCTGCTGCGGTGCGGGCGCCTGCTGCTGTTGCGGAGCTGCGGCGGCCGGGCGCTGTTGCGGTTGCGGCGCGGGCTGTGGTGCCGCTTGCTGCGGCTGAGCCCGTTGCGCGGCGGCCTGCAGACGCACGATAGCCTCGGGCGACGGCGTGCCCGGCGCCGGAGCTTTAGGCGCGACAAAACTGTCGGCCCCGCCTTCGGCGGCATCGGCCTGCGGCTGGAATTCCGGAACCTGCGGCTGATAGGCAGGCGGCGGCAGGCCGTCGTCATCATAGGCTTCGGTCTCAGCCGGGGCTGCTTCGGGCTGCGATGCGGTGGCGTCCAGACCTTCGAACAGGGTCGGCTCCTCGTGCGAGGCTTCCGTGGCTGCGACGGCAGGCTGTTCAACCGGCTCGTCCAGCTCCAGCGGCGCGGCACGGGTTTCTTCAACGCTGACGGTTTTCTTCAACGGCGCCGACATCGGACGGCGTGCAACCGGCATGTCGGTATTCACGTCGGAAGCATCGATACCGGTGGCCACGACGGAAACGCGCATCTTGCCTTCCATCTCGGTGTCCAGGGTCGAACCGACGATAATATTCGCATCCGGGTCCACCTCTTCGCGGATCCGATTGGCAGCCTCGTCCAGTTCGAACAGGGTCAGGTCGTGAGCGCCGGTGATGTTGATCAGAACGCCGCGCGCACCGCGCAGGCTGATTTCGTCCAGCAGCGGGTTGGCGATGGCCTTTTCTGCGGCCTGAATGGCGCGATCTTCGCCTTCGCCCTCGCCTGTGCCCATCATGGCCTTGCCCATTTCGTCCATCACGGCGCGAACGTCAGCAAAGTCGAGGTTGATAAGGCCCGGACGGACCATCAGGTCGGTCACGCCTTTGACGCCCTGGTACAGGACATCGTCCGCCATCGAGAAAGCCTCGGTGAAGGTGGTTTTCTCATTGGCCAGGCGGAACAGGTTCTGGTTCGGGATGATGATAAGCGTGTCGACGACCTTCTGCAGCGCCTCAACGCCGTCCTCGGCCTGGCGCATACGCTTGGCGCCTTCGAACTGGAACGGTTTGGTCACGACACCAACGGTCAGAACACCCAACTCACGGGCGGCCTGCGCAATGATCGGCGCGGCGCCGGTACCGGTGCCACCACCCATCCCGGCGGTGATAAAGCACATATGCGCCCCGGCCAGATGATCGACGATCTGTTCGATGCTTTCTTCAGCGGCGGCCGAGCCGACCTGCGGACGGGCACCTGCGCCCAGACCTTCGGTGACTTTGATACCCAGCTGGATCCGGCTTTTCGAGGCGCTTTGCTGCAAGGCCTGCGCATCCGTATTGGCGACGACGAAATCGACCCCTTCCAGCGCCTTCTCGATCATATTGTTGACCGCGTTTCCACCCGCGCCACCGACACCGAATACGGTGATCTTTGGCTTCAGCTCTTCCTGTCCGGGCAACGAAAGGTTCAATGTCATGCTCTTTCCGCCTGTGTTGATAGCCCTCCCGCAAGGGCCTTTTCCTGACTTTTCTGCGGAAATTGTACCGCAGCCTCGGAGTCGCGTCATCCCAAAAAGCGTCGGCGGCTACAAAATATGGCCCCTGATCCATGGAAATCTGCGGTATTTCGCCTAAGACGACAGATCTAGCGGTTAAATAGCAGCTCCCCCACAAACACCAGAAAACCCCGACGCCCACAGGCATCGAATTCCTATTCTGAGTTATCGCGGTCTGGCCACTGCCCGGCCTTCAGACTCGTCGCTTAATGCGTCCGTTAACCCGAAACTAACGGTTTCGGGCGGCGCTGTCACGGGGGGCAAGGCCCACAAAGGCGACTTTTTTCAGGCTCAATATCGCCTCGCGTGCGGTGCAGGTCACCAAAATTCAACCGGGGTGGGCGCAGGCCTTACCAATTGTCTTTGAACCACTTCACCGCGCGGCGCAGAGAGCGGGCCGGATAGCGGTCGACCGGCATTTCGAAATCCCACCATTCGTCCTGCGGATGCGCCGCAAAGAGACTGAGCCCCACAGCCGAGGCAAATCCCGGCCCGGTCGCCGATTGCGGTAGGCCGTGGACGCGAAGTGGACGTCCGAGGCGCACCTGCTGACCAAGGATACGACTGGCCAGGGCATCAAGCCCCATGATCTGACTGGAGCCACCAGTCAGCACGATCTGCTGGCTGGGCAGGTATTCAAACCCCGCCGCGTCCAGACGGACCCGCACCTCTTCCAGGATCTCCTCGACCCGCGGGCGCATGATACCGATCAGCTCGGCCCGACTAACAGTGCGCCGGTCGTGCTCCCAGTCGCCGGTATCCCCGCCAATATCGATCATATCGCGGTCGTCGGCGCCGGTGGCATGAACGCCGCCGCAAAAGGTCTTGATCCGTTCGGCATTGGCCATCGGAACACCCAGCCCCATGGAAATGTCGCTGGTGATATGATCGCCGCCCATGCGCACCGCATCGGCATAGATCATATGTTTCTTCATGAAGACCGAGATCGAGGTCGACCCGCCACCCATGTCGATACAGGCCGCGCCGAGTTCCTGCTCATCCTCGACCAGCGCCGCATAGCCCGAGGCATAGGCCGACGAGGCAATACCCGCCAGTTCAAGGTCGCAGCGCTGAATGCAGCGCATCAGGTTCTGCACGGTGGCAGAATCCACCGTCAGCATATGCATGTCCACCGACAGGGTCTGCCCCATCTGACCGCGCGGATCCGACAGACCCGAGCGGTTATCCAGCGCGAAATTCACCGGCTGAGCATGGACCACTTCACGCCCGGCGCCGTAATCCGGCACCTCGCAGGCGGCCAGGACGCGGGCGATCTCGTTCTCCGACACTTCTTGCGCCTGAAGTTCGACCTTTGCATCCAGCCCGTAAGATCGCGGGTTGGCCCCGGCGAAGCAGGCGATCACGTGGTCGACACGCACACCTGCCATCTTCTGCGCGGCCTGAACGGCGGTGCGGATGGCTCGCTCAGTTTCTTGCATGGCGGAGATTTCGCCGAACTGCACCCCGCGCGAACGGGTGGTCGCGGCGCCGATAACCCGAAAGCCGGATTGCCCGGCAAGCGACCCGATAGCACTGTCTTCATTAGGTTGGGCAGAGCCATCAAATCGCAGGACAAGACAGGCAATCTTGGAGCTGCCCACATCCAGAATGGCCACGACACCGCGCTGCAATGCCTGCCGCCGCATCTGCCGCATGGCACGCTGCGATTGATAAAGATCCGTCATCTTACAGCCCACCCCCGTTCATTTCCCTGATCCGCCACCAGTTTTCCACTGCATTTTCTGTCATCCGGACCGTCGGTCGCGCCGCGATCCGCATATCCACGGCGGCGACATCACGTTCCAGCAGATCCTTGACCTCGCTGACCACGATCACCCGCTCCAGCGCCTGCACCGGGTTGTCCTCGGGCAGCAGGATCCGCTGACCGCGATCCAGAACCACGTCCCAACGCCGTTCGCCAACCCGTACCAACCCCCGCAGCCGGTCGCCAAGCGGGCTGGCTGCCGCCAGAAGCCGCATCGCCTCCTCGGCCTCGCGATTGGCCCCACGCCCGGCAATGAGCGGCAGATCAGGATGCAGCCTCCGCTGTCCCAACTCGGCCACATGGGCGCCGGTTTCATCCAGCAGCGCCAGCCCGTCGCGGCTACGCCAGATCAGCGCCGGTTTACGTTCTTCCACATTGACCTGAAGAATGCCGCCCGGGCGGATCCGCACGCTGGCGGTGCGGACCGGGTCAAGTCCTTCGATCACATCGCGGATCTGGCCCAGATCCAGATCGAAGGAGCTGATCGGAAAATCGAGCGGCACCACCTCGCGGATATCTTCGGAGACGCTGGTCCCTGCCCCGTCGATGGCCATGACGTTGACCATGAATTCAGGACGCTCCTCGATCGAGGCGCGGATCGAATTGATCGTACCCTGCAAGGCGTCGCGCCGCCCTTCATCCGCCAGAAACGCGGTTCCCGCCGCAGCCAGCAGGCAGATCGGCACCCCGACCCGCAGACCGAAGCGGATCCCCGGCGTCAGCATCCAGCGCTGCAACCGGTACTTCAGGCGCGAAGGCGCCGGATCGGACGCTCCGCTGTGTTCCTTGCTCTTGCGCCGGATCAGCGACCGCATGAGGCATCCTCCACCATCCATGCGCAAAGCTGGCCAAAGGTGATGCCGAAATGTTCGGCTTGCTCGGGCGCCAGCGAAGTCGGCGTCATGCCGGGCTGAGTGTTGGTTTCCAGGATTATCAGCCCCTCAGCGCCGCGGCTTTCGTCCCAGCGGAAATCGGTGCGGCTCACGCCCCGGCAGCCCAGTGCATCATGGGCGCGTTTGGCGTATTCCAGGCACAGATCGAAAATCTCCTGCGGCAGATCCGCAGGCAGCACATGGCGCGATCCGCCCGGCTGATATTTCGCATCATAGTCGTACCAGCCATCGGTCAGGATATCGGTGACGGTCAGCGCCTTGTCGCCCATCACGGTCGCGGTCAGCTCGCGCCCCGGGGCATAGGTTTCCACCATCACCTGATCGGGCATGTCGTCCGAGAGTTTCGGCGGCGCATTGGCGGCCTCATGCACCAGGTAGATGCCAACGCTGGAGCCTTCATTATTGGGTTTAACCACATAGGGAGGCGCCATCACATGGGACGCCTCGACCTCAGAGCGGGCAAAGATTTCGCTGGCGACCACCGGCAGGCCAACGCTGCGGAACAGGGATTTGCTGCGCTGTTTGTCCATCGCTAGCGCCGAGGCCAGCACACCAGAGTGAGTATAGGGAATACGCATCCATTCCAGAAGGCCCTGCACGCAGCCGTCTTCGCCCCAGCGACCGTGCAGCGCATTGAACACGACGTCAGGTGCCGCAGCCTCGAGCTGCGCACACAGATCCGGACCCGCGTCCAGTTCGATCACCTGATAGCCTTCGCCCCTTAGCGCGGCGGCGCATTCACGCCCAGAGGACAGGGACACCTCACGCTCAGCCGAGGGGCCGCCCATCAATACCGCCACTGTCGGGAGTGTCCTGCTCGACTCACTCACCACAAGTGCCTCAATTCATCGGGCTTAACGCCCCTGTTTCTCGCGTCCGTTATTCGGCCGCGTTCATTATTCTGGGATCACCACCGCATCGGCGACAGAGATCCTTTTGCTTGCATCAGAAGGCAATCATGCCGTGGGGCGCGGCAAATCACGTCCCATAGGTCATCATACTGCCCAAAGAGTTACCGGGACCTTAACGTCCTCTTTACCAACCTTAATGGATGTCTCTTTCTTGCCCGAATTTCACACGCCGTTCCAGCCAAAACAATCATACCGGGGCGAATGATTGCGAATTACCCACACTCGCCCAGCGCGACGTGGATTACGGGTGACACTGACAGGGCTCGCGCCACTTTAATCCGGCAGGTTCTCGCCGATCCGCATGATTTCCCACTGCAGGGTAATGCCGGAATTCTCCAGCACCTTGCGGCGCACCTCTTCTCCCAACGCCTCCAGATCGGCGGCGGTGGCATCCCCGGTATTGATTAGGAAATTCGGGTGTTTCTCGCTCATCTGCGCACCGCCAAGGCGGGCACCGCGCAGACCGGCATCCTCAATCACTTTCCAGGCTTTCAGATCGTGCACATCCCCCGTCTGCCCGGTCGAGGAAAACCCCGCCGGGTTGCGAAAGGTAGAACCGGCCGAACGGTCCTTGACCGGTTGCGTTTCGTCGCGCTTCTTCAACTGCTCTTCCATCCGGGCATGAAGGGCATCCGCCTCGCCCCGGGGCGCCTTGAAAGTGGCCGAAACCAGCACCGCACCTTCGGGGAAGGTGGTCTGGCGATAAGCGAAATTCAGGTCATCGGCGCTGAGTGTCTGCAACTCCCCGGCCCGCGTCACCACGGTGGCGGTGTGGAACACATCGGCGGTATAAGAACCATAGCAGCCCGCATTCATCCGCACCGCGCCGCCGATGGAACCAGGGATGGTGCGCAGGAATGTCAGATCCAGCCCCGCATCAGCCGCCTTGCGCGCCACATGGGCATCCAGCGCCGCCGCGCCTGCCGTGACGGTGTCGCCGTCAATCTCGATCTGGTTGAAGCCACGCCCAAGCCGGATCACTACCGCGCGGATACCCCCATCGCGAACGATGAGGTTCGAGCCGACCCCCATGGGGAAGACCGTGACATCTGCAGGCAGGGCGCGCAGAAAGTCCTGAAGGTCTTCGATGTCAGCAGGCTGAAACAACACATCCGCGGGACCGCCCACTCGCAGCCAGGTCAGTTCCGATAGGCTGCGCCCCTCGGTCAGGCGTCCACGCGCGGCAGGAAGGGATTTAGTGATTTCGGTCATGATGTGCCACTCGTTCGGTTTCCTGCAGGGTTTAAGGCAAACCCGAACGGGAAGAAAGGACTGCCGAGCTCCCGCATACCCCGCGTAGAACCCGCCATCAGCCGCGCAGGACCACCCGGCGCAGCCAGCGGCCCAGATAGATCACCGGATAGCGCAACACACTCATCCCTGCGGCCAGCACCGCCAGCCCCCACCATGGACCGTTTTCATAGGTGACATAGCCAAGGATCGGGATGCCGACGGCGGTCAGTGCATAGGCGCGGCGCCAGTGATTGTCGCGGCTGGGTATCATGGCAAGGACATTGGCCGTCAGCGCCCAAAGCGCGGAAAGGATCAGGGACAGGCTCACAACATACCTCCCACGGCTGTAATCAGGGCGATGGTGGACAGAACAAGCCCCACAATCGGCACCGCCATCGGCACCTGAAAGGGCGCGCCGGGCGCGTGGCGTTTCTGCAAGATCAGCGCGAGGTTCACCAACACAAAGACCGACAGCAACACCGAGGACGTGACCTCGGCAAGCCGGTCCACCGAGAAGAACAGGGCCGTCAGGATCACCGCCGCACCCAATACCAGCGTGGCCAGTACCGGCGTCCCGAACCGGGGGTGGGCGTGGTGGAACAGGGCCAGCGCCGGACTGCGTTTGCCCAATCCGAACAGCACCCGCGAGGCCATGACGATCTGCGCCAGGATCCCATTGAGCGCAGCAAAGACCGCGATATAGGACAGGAAATCGGGGTTCGATCCGCGCGCTGTCTGCCAGACCAGTGCCAGCGGGCTGCTGGATTGCGAAAGGTCGGCCACCGGGACAGTACGAACCGCAGCCCAGCAGACCAGCGCATAGATGATCGATGTGATGGTCAGCGACAAAAGGATCGCCTTCGGCATGGTGCGGGTCGGCTCCGAGACCTCCTCGGCCATATTGACAATGTCTTCAAACCCGATGAAGGCAAAGAAGGCCAGAACCGCACCAAGGCCAAGGCCCGCCCAGATCGACAGGCCCGGCAGGTCCTGCGGCAGGGCCCAATCCGGCGACACATCGCCGGTACCACCGGCCCAGATCACCAGCGCAAGCCCAGTCAATTCGATCGCGGTAAAAACCGCCGCCAGCGAAAGGCTCTCCAGAACGCCAATCACGGCCACCGCCACCAGCGCCAAACCCATTGCGATGATCGCAAGGGTTCCATCCACGCCGGTTGCCGCCGTCAGATACCCAGCCCCGCCGCGTAGCACCGCGCCGGCAGAGACGGTTCCGGCCACAACAACGGCCAACCCCACCAGCAAGGCAAGGGACTGCGAGCCAAACCCCTGCCCGACAAAGGCCGCCTCTCCGGCAGCTTCGGGCACGCGTGAGGAAAACTCCGCATAGCTGAGCGCAGTGGGCGCGGCGATCAGCCCTGCCAAAACAAAGGATAGCGGCGCCCAGATCCCGGCGTCGGCGACGACCGCCCCAACCAGAACGTAGATCCCCGCCCCGACCATGACGCCGACGCCGTAGGCGGTCAGAAGACCAAGGCCAATACGGCGTTTCAGCGGCTCAGCCATGGCAATGTCCTTTCGCGGGGGCTATTGGCTTTTGCTTAGCCGCTCGGGCAGCCCGTTGGCCCAGGCGCTGATGGTACCTGCGCCGAGGCAGACGACCATGTCACCGGGGCGCGCCTGTTCACGCACCAAACGCTCCAGATCGTCCTCGTTCAGCAGCGCGCGGGCGTGGCGATGGCCATGACGGATCAGCCCCGCTACCAGATCGTCGCGGCTGGCGCCTTCGATCGGGTCCTCACCGGCGGCAAAGACCTCGGCGATGGCGACCACATCGGCATCGTTGAAGCAGGCGCAGAAATCATCAAACAGGGAAGACAGGCGTGAATAGCGGTGCGGCTGGTGCACGGCGATGACACGAGCATTGCTATCAGCGCCAACGGCCTGACGCGCGGCCTTCAGCACGGCGGCGATTTCCACCGGGTGGTGGCCATAATCGTCGATCACGGTAACACCGTTCACTTCGCCCACCTTGGTGAAACGGCGGTTGACCCCGCCGAATGCAGCCAGCGCAGCGCGGATTTCCTCGCCTTTCATGCCCAGATGGCGCGCCACGGCCACCGCCGACAGCGCGTTGGAGACGTTGTGATCCCCCGGCATCGGTAGCGTGCAGCCTTCGATCTTCTGACCTTCGGCCTGCAATAGGATGTCGAAATGGGCAACGCCTGCCTTGTAGATCAGGTTCACGGCACGAACATCCGCCTGTGCATTGAAACCATAGGTGACGACGCGGCGGTCGGTGATGCGCCCCACCAGCGCCTGCACCTCGGGGTGGTCGGTACAGCAGACCGCGACACCATAAAAAGGAATGTTCGAGACGAAGTTGTAAAACCCGTCGCGCAAAGTATCAAAGTCGCCCCAATGCTCCATATGCTCGGGGTCGATATTGGTGACCACGGCAATGGTCGCAGGCAAGCGGTTGAAGGTGCCGTCGCTTTCGTCCGCCTCGACCACCATCCATTCGCCCTGCCCCATGCGGGCGTTCGATCCATAGGCGTGAATGATGCCGCCGTTGACCACGGTGGGGTCAAAATTCCCGGCCACCATCAGCTCGGCCATCATCGTGGTCGTGGTGGTTTTGCCATGGGTGCCGGCAATGGCGATGTTGGATTTCAACCGCATGAGCTCGGCCAGCATCTCGGCCCGGCGCACGATGGGCAGCCCCCGGCGGCGCGCCTCGTCCAGTTCCGGGTTGCCCGGCTTGATCGCCGAGGAAATCACGACGACTTCGGCGTCTTCCAGATTCTCAGCCCGCTGACCTTCAAAAACCAGCACACCGAGGCTCTCCAGCCGCTGGGTGATCTTTGACGACTTGAGGTCAGACCCCTGCACCACATAGCCAAGGTTGAGCAGCACCTCGGCGATGCCGGACATGCCGATGCCGCCGATGCCGACAAAATGGATCGGGCCAACATCTCCGGGCAATTTGGTTGCGGGCGTCATGGTCTATCCTTCCTCCGCCAGCTGTTCGACCAGAGCCACCAGACGATTGGTGGCATCGGGAACGCCGACACTTAATGCTGCTTGGGCCATCTGGGCGGCCGCGTCGGGGGCGCTCAGAACGGCAGAGATCTGCTCTGACAGCGCCTGAACGTCAAGGGCGCTTTCGGGGATCAGCACCGCCCCGCCCGCATCAACCAGCCCACGCGCATTAGCGCTCTGGTGGTCTCCCGCTGCGGCGGCGAATGGGATCAGGATCGACGGGCGGCCGATGACCGAGATATCGGCAACCGACGAGGCCCCGGAGCGCGAGATCACAAGCTGCGCCTCGCTCATACGTGCGGGCACATCGTGAAAGAAAGGCTGAACATCGGCAGCAATGCCATGTTCGGCGTAGAAGGCGCTGACGCGTTCGCCATCCTCATCGCGCGCCTGATGGGCCACGCGCAGATGGCGACGGATCCCTTCGGGCAGGGCTGCAATCGCGCCGGGCACCACATCGGACAGGATGCGCGCGCCTTGGCTGCCGCCCATCACCAGCACCGACATCGGATAATCGCCCGGTGGAATATAGGCCGCGCCCGCGCGCTCCAGCACGGCGCGGCGCACCGGGTTCCCAACATGCACGCCTTTGGCACCCTCAGGCAATTCGGTCGGCCATACGCCGCAGGCCACCTGCGCTACGCGTTTGGCAAACAACTGGTTCACCCGGCCCAGAATACCGTTCTGTTCATGGATCATCCGGGGCAGCCCCAGCAGCGTCGCCGCGCCCAGCGCCGGGATCGACGGATAGCCGCCAAAGCCCACCACCGCGTCGGGGCGGTCACGCCGCATCTGCAGGGCCATGCTGGCGATACCTCCGGCGATCTTCGGCCCGACCAGCGCCTTGGCCAATAGTCCGCCGCGGGCAAAAGTGGCCGAGGACACCTCGGTGATTTCCACCGTATGAGGAAAGCCGCCGGTATAGCGGGCGCCGCGCGCATCGGTCGACAGTTTCACCCGCCAGCCCTTGCGCAGCATCTCTTCGGCCAGGGCCTGCGCCGGGAACATGTGCCCCCCGGTGCCGCCTGCCGCCATCAATAGCAGTTTCTGTGTCATAAACCCGCGTCGTTTCGTACCTGATGCGTCAGCCGCGACCGCGGCCACGCAGATAATCTGCAATCTCACCCTGCGGGCGCGAACGGGTAAAGGCCAGCAGCATCCCCATGGCAATGCCCGTCGCGATCAGCGAAGAGCCGCCATAGCTGACGAATGGCAGGGTCATGCCCTTGGCCGGCAAGAGCCGCACCGCAACCCCCATGTTGATCATGGCCTGCACCCCGAACATGCAGACCAAGCCTGTCCCCGCGAGCCGCACGAATGTATCGCGCTCGCGCATCAGACGGAACAGCGAGCGCACAACCACCGTGGCGTAAAGCCCGATCAGCACCGTGACCAGAACCAGCCCGTATTCCTCGGCAGCAACTGCGACGATGAAATCGGTATGGGCATCAGGCAGCGACCATTTCACCTGCCCCTCCCCGACTCCAACGCCGAACAGCCCGCCTTCGCGGATAGCATTGGTGGCATAGCCAAGCTGGGTAGTCGGATCGATATCCGGGTTCAGAAAGCCGTCGATGCGGCGGGCAAAGTGTTCGGAACTGGAATAGGCCATCACACCGCCCATGACCACAACCGCCGCCATGCCAACCAAAAGCAGGATCGGCGCCCCGGCCACAAAATACATCACGCCCCAGCCGAACAACGTCAGCGAGGCCTGACCAAAATCTGGCTGCATCACCAGCATCAGCACCACGCTCATGCACAGGCCAAAGGAAATCAGCGTGCCCGGCGGGCCGTTGATCTGCTGGCTCGAGGCGATCATCCAGGCCGCAACCACGACAAAACCGGGCTTCAGGAACTCGGACGGCTGCAGCGATGCAAAGCCCAGCGAATACCAGCGTACCGCGCCTTTGCCGAAATCGGTCCCGAAAATAGGCAGCAGCGCCAGCGCCACAAAGGCGAGAGCAAAGCCGATGATCGCAAGCCGCCGCACCAGCGTCGGCGACATCATCGAGGTCAGCACCATGGCGACCAGAGCCGCCCCGCCGAACACCGCTTGTCGCTGCACATAGTGGAAATTGCCGAACCCGTTGCGCTCGGCCAGCGGCACTGAGGCTGCAAGCCCCAGAAGCAGCCCCAGCACGAACAGCATCAGGACGCAGGACATCGTCCATTTGTCCAAGGTTCGCCACCATTTGGGAAGAATAGGTTCACCTGATTGTACAGGAACCGCACCATAGACCATCTCAGTCATGGAAACACCGCCGCTCTTTGCCTCGTGATACGCCCCGTTTTTCGGGGTCTGTAATGGAACAGTAACGCGAAACCCGTGATCAGACCAGTGTCTTGATCCCGGCGCGGCAGGATTTTGCGCCCGGGACAGTTCCCTTGCGCGAGAGGTCATTCCATGGTCGATGCCCTTATGCAGGTAAACACCGTGATTCTTGGCGCCGGCGCAGCAGGCATGATGTGCGCAGCCCATACCGGCGGCAGCACGCTGGTGGTCGACCACGCCAAGGCGCCGGGCGAAAAGATCCGCATTTCCGGCGGCGGGCGCTGCAACTTCACCAACCTTTATGCCGATCCGAGCAACTACCTCTCTGGCAACCCTCATTTCTGCAAATCCGCGATGGCGCGCTATACGCAATGGGATTTCATCTCACTCGTGGACCGCCACGGTATCGCCTGGCACGAGAAAACCCTCGGGCAGCTTTTTTGCGACGGCTCAGCGAAACAGATCGTCTCGATGCTGACATCAGAGATGGCAAAGGCCGGGGCCGAATTGTGGCTGCAAACCAGCGTTGGCCCTGTTGAGCAGCGCGATGATGGCTTTGCCCTGACATTGACCAAAGACGGCAAGGATCACCACGTCACCTGCCGCAATCTGGTTCTGGCGACGGGCGGCAAATCCATCCCCAAGATGGGCGCCACCGGCTTGGCCTATGACATCGCCCGCCAGTTCGCCCTGCCAGTAACCGCGACCCGCCCCGGCCTTGTCCCCTTCACCTTCCCCGAAGGACGCTTTTCCGCCCTGGCCGGTGTCTCCCTACCCGCGTGCCTTTCCAACGCGCGCGCCAGTTTCGACGAGGCGCTGCTCTTCACGCACCGCGGCCTCTCCGGTCCTGCGGTGCTGCAGCTCTCCTCCTACTGGCAGGAGGGAGAGGAGATTACAGTCAACCTCGCTCCCGAAACCGATATTTTCGCGGCGCTGCGCAGCCAGCGGCAGATCGCGGGCAAGCGCGCGATTGCCACCGAACTGGCCCGCCACCTGCCTGCCCGGTTGGTGGATTATCTGAAAGAGGCGCTCACCCCGACCTACGACCTGACGGCCCGCCTCGCCGATCAATCCGACGCCGCCCTGCAAGCCCTCTGCGATCAACTCAACCAATGGCCGCTGACGCCCGGCGGTACCGAAGGTTACCGCACCGCCGAAGTCACCCTGGGCGGCATCGACACCGATGCGCTCTCCTCAAAAACCATGCAGGCCAAATCCCGCCCCGGTCTCTACGCGATTGGCGAGGCGGTGGATGTGACCGGCTGGCTTGGCGGCTACAACTTCCAATGGGCCTGGGCCTCGGGCCATGCCGCAGGCACGGCCATCGCCGCCACCCGCTGATCGCCACCATTGATCGAGCGCCCGGAAATCCGCTTCGGAGCCGCCCTCGCCTGCGGCCCGGCAGTCAAATCCGTCGCAGGGGCGCCAGCCAAATTGCCGAGGGGCCCCGCCAGCGGCGGGGAGACGGCCATTTTGCTTGCGCCGCGAAGGCGGGTTTGGCAGGGCAGAAGCAGGACGAGGGTGGAACCGAAACGGATTTCCGCTTGGGTGAGCCCGAAGCCCTTAACCGTTTTCCAATCTGCGCGTGACCTCAGCGATGAAATCCTCACCGCGCTGCTCGAAGTTGTCATATTGATCGAAACTGGCCGCTGACGGGGCGAGCAAAACCGTGTCGCCTGGCTCGGCCTCTACCATCGCCTGCGCCACAGCCTCACCCATGGTGGTGCAGACCACAGCGTCCACATCCAACTGCATGGCAAAGGTCGCCGCCTCGCGGCCGATCACATAGGCCCGGCGCACCGAACCTGTCTGACCTTTCAGGGCCTCCAGCCCACCATCCTTTTCCAGCCCGCCGCAAATCCAGCGGATATTGCCAAAAGCGCTCAGCGCCTTCACTGCGCTGTCCACATTGGTGGCCTTGCTGTCGTTGACGTAGCGCACCCCGCCCGCCTCAGCGATGGTCTGGCTGCGGTGCGGCAGACCGGGATAGCTCTCCAACCCACCTTCGATCATCCGCGGCGCCAGCCCTAGCGCCCGCGCGGCGGCATAGGCGGCGCAGGCATTCTGATGGTTATGCGCCCCCGGCAAGCCTTGAATCGCACGCAGATCGATCGAGGCCACCTGCCGCCCCTTGCGGTATTCGCTCAAAAACCCCTTGCGGGCAAAGACCTGCCAACCCGGCCCTGTCAGCTTCTGCGCTGCCGAGATGCGGATCACCCGGTCATCACTGGCGGCCTCGGACAGTTGTCCGGCCAGAAACAGCCCTTCATCCTCATCGATACCGACGATGGCACGATCGGGGCCGCCTTCTGCGAACAGGCGCCGCTTGGCCGCGAAATAGCCGCCCATGCCGCCATGCCGGTCCAGATGATCCGGGCTGAGGTTGGTGAAGACCGCCACATCCGGGGTCAGCGCCCGCGCCAGTTCGGTCTGATAGCTGGACAGTTCCAGCACGATCACGCCGCCATTGCCCGGCGGGTCGATATCCAGAACCCCGCGGCCGATATTGCCCGCCATCTGGCTGTCGCGCCCCGCCTGCTCAAGAATATGCTGCAGCAATGCGACCGTGGTGGATTTGCCGTTCGATCCAGTGATGGCCACCACCTTGGGCGGCTGGTCGAACTCGTCCCATTCTCCCGTCGCGACCGAGCGGAAGAACAGCCCGATGTCATTGTCCACCGGCACCCCGGCCATCAGGGAAGCGCGCACAACCGGGTTGGGCTTTGGGTAGAGATGCGGAATACCCGGGGACACGATCAGGCTGGCGATCCCGTCAAAGGCACCAGCCCGGCTCAGATCGGCGCAGGAGAACCCCTCTGCCTCGGCCCGTTCCCGCGCCTCCGGGTTGTCATCCCAGCAGATCGCCTCGGCGCCGCCAGCCCTGAGGGCCCGCGCCGTAGCAAGGCCGGAGCGCCCCAATCCAAGAACGGCGACCCGCGCCCCTTCAAACCCTCTGACCGGGATCATGCCCACCCTCATCCTTTGATCAAATTTCGGCGCAGAGTGCACCGCCATCACGGCCTTTGCAAGCCGCCGCAAACCACCCCCGCGCGCGCATTTTGCGCGCGCCACGCCCCCCCTGACAGGCGGGCCTACCCGTCGAAGGGGGCGGGCGTTTTCCGCACGCCAAGCGTAAGACCGCCGCACAAAAAAGGAGGCCGCAGCCTCCTTTTTTTCAACCTTGTGGCGTGCAAGTGCTCAGCGCACTTTCAGCGTCGCCAGACCAATCATCGCCAGGATCAGCGAGATGATCCAGAACCGGATCACGATGGTCGGCTCCGCCCAGCCCTTTTTCTCATAGTGATGGTGAATCGGCGCCATCAGGAACACCCGGCGGCCGGTGCGTTTGAAATAGAGCACCTGAATGATCACGCTCAGCGCCTCGACCACAAAAAGCCCGCCAACAATGGCCAGCACCAGCTCGTGCTTGGTGGCCACCGCGATAGCGCCCAGCGCACCGCCCAAGGCCAACGAGCCGGTATCCCCCATGAACACCGCTGCGGGCGGCGCATTGTACCACAGGAACCCCAGTCCGGCGCCGAACAGTGCCATGGTGAAGATAAAGATCTCGCCGGTGTCCTTGACGTAGTGAACGTCCAGATACTGGGAAAAGTCGGCCCTCCCCACGACATAGGCGATCACCCCCAGCGTCAGACCGGCGATCATCGCCGGCACAATCGCCAGACCATCCAGACCATCGGTCAGGTTCACCGCATTGGCCGAGCCGACGATAACGCAGACGGTAAAGGGAATGTAGAACAGGCCCAGATTGATCAGCGTATCCTTGAACACCGGCATCGCCAGCTGGTTCTGCAGCTCCGCCCCGTGATAAGCCGATGCCCAGACCGCCGCGACCACTGCGATCAGAATGCCAAGCCCCAGCCGCAGTTTGCCTGGCACCCCGGCAGTGTTCTGCTTGGACACCTTGGCGTAGTCATCGGCAAAGCCAATCAACGCAAAGGCCAGCGTCACGAACAGCACCAGCCAGACAAAGGGATTGTCCCACCGCGCCCAGAGCAGCGTCGAGGTCAACAAGGCGCCGACGATCAGCAAACCGCCCATGGTCGGCGTTCCGGCCTTGGAGAAATGCCCTTCGGGTCCGTCGTCGCGGATCGGCTGCCCCTTGCCCTGCCGCTTGCGCAGCACATCGATCAGCGGCCTGCCGAACAGGAAGCCAAAGACCAGCGCCGTCATGAAGGCCCCTCCGGCCCGGAAGGTGATGTAGCGGAAGAGGTTGAAAAAATCACCGCCATCCGACAGCGCCGTCAGCCAATAAAGCATATCAGCCAGTCCTCACTTGGTAGAATTTGCATCAGAGTTCCGGCTGCCATGACCCAAATCGCGGATGCCGTCAACGATGGAGGCGAGCTTCATGCTGAGCGAGCCTTTGACCAGAACCACGTCGCCAGCCCCAATCTGCCCCGGAAGATCAGCCTTTGCTGCCGCGCTATCTGCGTGCCAGCCGCCACGCTTTTCATCCGGCAAGGCCTCTGCCAGATGCTGCATCAGCGGCCCGACGCAATGGATCTGATCGATTTGTGCGATGGCAGGATGGCGGGCAAGATCCGCATGCAGTGCGACCTCCTCCGGTCCCAGCTCTTTCATATCGCCAAGATAGGCAATCCTACGCCCGCCCTCTGCCACCGGGGTGGCCGCCAGCACGTCCAGCGCCGCCTTCACCGAGGTTGGATTGGCATTGTAACTGTCATCGAGCAGCAGAACCTGCCCCTGTGACAGCTCCACCATTTCGCGCGCGCCGCGCCCGGTCACCGGCGACCACAGTGCCAGACTGCGAATGGCCTTTGCCAGATCAACGCCCAGCGCATTGACGCATAGCAGCGCCCCTAGCGCATTCATGGCAAAATGCGCGCCCAGTGACTGGATATGCAACTCAGCCGGGGCACCTAGGATCTCGGCCCTGGCCACGGTTTCCTCACCGGTGACCTGCGTTGCGATCAGCCGCGCATCGGAGGCGTTGGCGCCAAACCATTGCGCAGAAACGCCCAGTTGCTCCGCCCGTTGCCGCAGGACCGGGGCCTCGTCGATATCGGCGTTGAGCACGGCGATACCGCCCGGCTCCAGCCCATCCATAATGGCCGCCTTTTCACGAGCAATCCCGGCGACGTCATCAAAGGCCTCCAGATGCACGGCGGCCACGGTGGTGATCATCGCCACATGCGGGCGGGCCTGCCGGGCCAGGGGCTCGATTTCACCCGGGTGGTTCATGCCGATCTCGATGACGGCGAATTCCGTATCCTGCGGCATCCGCGCCAGCGTCAGCGGCACGCCCCAGTGGTTGTTATAGCTGGCGACGGCGGCATGGGTGCGGCCCTGATCCGACAGGATCCGCGCCAGCATTTCCTTGGTCGAGGTTTTGCCAACCGAGCCGGTCACTGCCACCACGCGCGCATTGGTGCGTTCGCGTCCGGCGCGGCCCAGCGCCTCAAGTCCCTTTTGCACATCTTCGACCAGCAGCAGAGGCGCTTCCTTGGGCAGGCCTTCGGGAATACGTGAAACCAGCGCCGCGCCTGCACCTGCCTGCAGCGCCTGAGCGACAAAATCATGGCCATCGCGCGCAGCCTTCAGCGCCACGAACAGATCACCGGGCTGCAAGGTGCGGGTGTCGATGGAGACGCCATTGACCCGCCAATCGCCGCGCGCCTCACCGCCGGTTGCGGCAGTGGCCTCGGCCGCGGTCCACAGCGGCGCGCTCATACGGTTTTCCCGTCGAGTACGGCCACCGCCATGCTCGCCTGTTCCACATCGTCAAAGGGCAGCACATCGCTGCCGACGACCTGTCCGGTTTCGTGCCCCTTGCCGCAAACAAGCAGCGCATCGCCCGGCTCCAGCATCGCCACGCCGCGCAGGATCGCCTCGGCGCGGTCGCCCACTTCTATCGCCTCTGGTGCGCCGCCCTTGATGGCGGCCCGGATCACGGCGGGATCTTCGCTGCGCGGGTTGTCATCGGTGACGATCACCACATCAGCATTGTCATGCGCCGCCTGCCCCATCAGCGGCCGTTTACCCGCGTCCCGGTCACCGCCGGCGCCGACGATGGCAACGAGACGGCCCAAAACATGGGGGCGCAGCGCCTTGATCGCGGTAGCGACTGCATCGGGCGTATGGGCATAATCCACAAAGACAGAGGCGCCGTTCTCACGGGTCGCCGCCAACTGCATCCGTCCGCGCACCGTCGTCAGCTCGTGCAGCGTTTCAAAAACGCGTTCGGGCTCTTCGCCGCTGGCGATCACCAGCCCACAGGCCATCAGCACGTTTTCCGCCTGAAAGCCGCCAATGAGGTTCAACCGGGCCATGAAAGGTCTGTCGTGCCACGAGAACCTTATGTCCTGCCCGGTGCCGTCATAGCGCTGCCCCACCAGCGAAAGATCGCCAAGGCCGCGCCCCACGGTAATCACCTCTTGTCCGCGTCCCGCCGCGATGGCGCGCATTTCGGCGCCCCGGGCATCGTCCATATTGATCACCGCGACGCCCTCGTCCGGCAGCACCCGGCGAAAGAGACCCGCCTTGGCTGCGAAATACTCTTCGAAGGTGTGGTGATAATCCAGATGATCCTGGGTGAAATTGGTAAAACCCGCCGCCGCCAGCTGCACCCCGTCAAGGCGCCGCTGATCCAGCCCGTGCGAAGACGCCTCCATCGCGGCATGTGTGACACCGGCCTTTGCCGCTGCCGCAAGGGCGCGGTGCAGAGTGATAGGCTCGGGCGTGGTGTGGGCCAGAGGGTAGCTCCAAGCGCCTTCGACCCCGGTGGTGCCAAGATTCACGGCCTCATGGCCCAGCGCCATCCAGATCTGCCGCACGAAGGTCGCGACTGAGGTTTTGCCATTGGTGCCAGTCACCGCAACCATGGTCTGCGGCTGGGCGCCAAACCACAGGGCGGCGGTATAGGCCAGCACCTGCCGGGGGTCCTCGACGACGATCAGCGCCGCGTGGCTTTCTGACAGGGGGCGGGCTGCAATCTCGGCCCCGGCGGCATCGGTCAGGATTGCCGCTGCGCCCTGTTGCAGGGCAGCGGGAATGAAATTGGCGCCATGCACCTGACTGCCGGGCAGAGCCGCAAAAAGCGCACCATCGCCCACCCGGCGACTGTCGACCACCAGATCGGAAATCATCGGGTCCGCGCCGCCACGGGCGGTGAGCCCCAGTTGGCTGAGGGGACGTGGGTCCGGTCTGTCTTGCGGGGTATTGCGGCTCATGAGGCGCCCTCACCTGAGTCAGTTAGAGGTGAGGGTTATATCAGCCACCTCGGTGGGTTCAACTTGCGGTCTCAGCCCCAGCAGAGGCGCGACCCGCTTGATCATCTCGGCGGCCACCGGCACAGCGGTCCAGCCTGCCGTGCGGCGCTCTTCGTCATAGGCGAAGACCGAGGGTTCATCCAACGTCACGACCAGCACGTATTTGGGATCCTGCGCCGGAAAGATCGAGGCGAAGGTGGCGATCACCTTGTCCTCGTAATAGCCGCCGCGCGGGCGTGGCTTGTCCGCAGTCCCGGTCTTGCCGCCCACCTGGTAGCCGGGCACCCGGGCAAAGCTGGCGGTGCCTTCGGTCACCACGCGGCGTAGCATGGTGCGGGCCGCCTTCGCTGCTTCTTCAGAAAGCACACGCTCACCGTGCTGAGCGCCCCGCTGTTTCAGAACCGTCGGGCTGACGTGATAGCCGCCATTGGCAATGGCGGCATAACCCGCCGCCAGATGCATCGGCGTGGTCGAAATTCCGTGACCATAGGAAATGGTCATCGCCGAAAGCTCGGACCAGTTTTTCGGGGTCAATGGCGTGCCGCCGCTGGCCTCGACGATCTCGAATGGTGTCGGCTCCAGCATGCCCAGCTCACCAAGGAAGCTTCTCTGCCGCTCGGCGCCAATCTGCTGCGCCAGCCGCGCGGTGCCGATATTCGAGGATTTCTCGATGATCTCGGTCACCGACAACTCGTTGCCGTAGTTGTGGAAATCCCGGATCGCGAATTTGCCCCAGCGCAGCGGCCCACGGGTGTCGATCACGGTCTCCGGTGTCACCAATCCCAGATCCATCGCCTGCGCTGCCGCGAAAATCTTGAAGGTCGAGCCAAGTTCATAAACGCCCTGCACCGCGCGGTTGAACAGCGGGCTAACCGACGGGTCGAACCCCGAGGTGGGTGGACGCGGACGTTCGTTGGGATCGAAATCCGGCAGCGACACCACCGAAATCACCTCACCCGTGTGCACATCCATCAGGATCGAGGTGGCGCCCTTGGCGTTCATCAGCTTCATGCCGCCATCCAGCACCCGCTCGGCGGCAGCCTGAATGGTCAGATCCAGCGAGAGTTGCAGCGGTTTATCGCCATTACCGGGGTCACGCAGGTAATCGTCGAACTGCTTTTCGACACCGGCAACGCCGATCACCTCGGCTGCCGAAACGCCTTCCTTGCCGAAACCGGCGCCGCCCAGAACATGGGCCGCGACGCTGCCATTGGGGTAAAGCCGCATCTCGCGCGGGCCGAACAAGAGGCCCGGATCGCCGATATCATGCACCGCCTGCTTCTGCTCGGGGCTGATCTTCTTCTTGATCCACAGGAACTTGCGCTTGCCCGTGAAATCTTCAACCAGATCTTCGCGGTCCAGATCCGGGAAAATTTCGGCCAGGCGCGTAGCGGCGCCCTCCGGGTCGATCATCTGCGGCGGCTGCGCGTAAAGAGAGTGCGTCTCGAAATTGGTCGCCAGAATACGGCCCTGCCGGTCGACGATATCGGCGCGCTGCGCAGCGATGGCGCTGCCCGCGGCGCTGGCTACCGGCTCGCTCGGTTCAGAGGTAGCCAGGACCCCCATCCGGCCGATCACCGCAGTATAGGCACATAGGAAAAACACCCCAAGCACCAGAAGCCGCCCCTCGGCACGCTGGCGCGATTTCGCCTGCATTTCTTCATGCCGCAGGCGGATGTTTTCTTCTTCGATCACATCCGGGTTCTGCCCGGTAGCGCGGGCGTTCAGAATACGGGCCAGAGGGCGCAGCGGCGTGCGGATCATGGCTGCTCTCCTGTACCGCGATCCCGGTTCAACCCGGAAACATCGACACCGTTTGCAATGCTAAAGTCCTGTTCAAGCGGGTAGGACACCTCGTCCACGCGACCGAACTGATCGGGGCGCAGCGGCAGAAGGCCCAGCCGGTCAAAGTTCAGCTCAGCAAGACCGATCAGACGGTCGGGGCGGTTGAGATAGGCCCATTCCGCGCGCAGAACGCCCAGCCGCACCTGTGCGGCGCCGATCTCGCGTTGCAGATTGCGGGTTTCCTTCAGGACCTGCTGCGTGGCGTAGTTTTCGCGATAGGCCCAGAAGGCCAGACCAAAGACCGCCAGAGCGGTGACAGCGTATAAAAGCGTCTTCATTTCCGCGCCTCCTTTAGCTGTGGCATGCCCAGATCGCGGGCCGAGATCGGTGCAGGTGCCGCATCGGTTCGCCGCCCCACACGCAGGCGGGCCGAGCGAGAGCGCGGGTTTTCCGCCAATTCCTGATCATCCGGGCCGACCGCCTTGCGGGTGACAATTTCGAACTGCGCGGGCAGCTCTTCGATTTCGGGGGCATAACGGTTCGCACGCCCTGTCTTGCCAGCACGGTGCTGGAAAAACCTTTTGACCATGCGGTCCTCGACCGAATGGAAGGTGACCACTGCCAGAAGGCCTCCGGGTTTCAGCGCCCGTTCGGCGGCCAGAAGACCTTCGAACAGCTCGTCATATTCAGCGTTCACCGCAATGCGCAGCGCCTGAAAGCTGCGCGTCGCCGGGTGGGATTGTCCGGGTTTGGCGCGCGGCAGGCAGGATTCCACCAGGCTCGCCAGTTGCAACGTTGTGGTGATCGGCTCAACTTCGCGCGCCTTGACGATGGCGCGGGCGATCCGGCGACTGGCGCGTTCTTCGCCATAGTAGAACAGGATGTCGGCCAACTCGGCTTCGCTCAGCTCGGCAACCAGATCGGCGGCCGAGGGGCCTTCCTGCGACATGCGCATATCCAGTGGGCCGTCCTTCATGAAGGAAAAGCCGCGTTCGGCGAGATCGAGCTGCATCGAAGAAACACCAAGGTCCAGCACCACGCCATCCAGATCCTGCGCGTATTCATCCATACGGGAAAACACGCCCTGCTGCTGCACCAGCCGGTCGCCATACTCCCCCGCCCAAGACTTGGCCATTTCAAAGGCCAGCGGGTCGCGATCCACCGCGATCACCTGATCAGCGCCTGCCTCCAGCAAAGCGCGGGTATAGCCCCCGGCCCCAAATGTGCCATCAAGCCAACGCCCGGTCACCGGCGCCACTGCCTTTAACAGCGGGCGCAGCAAGACGGGGATATGAGGACCAGATGCGGATGTGTGCTCGGTCGTCATGCCTCAGACCCCTCCGGCGCCATCAAGGAATTCCAGTGGGTCGAAATCTTCGGGCAGATCTTCCATCAGCTTTTCAGCTTCGGCCATTTCGACCTCTTCATAGGTCTGCGGCTTCCAGATCTGGAAGGTATCGCCCGCCGCGATAAAGAAAGCCTCACCCTCCAGCCCGATCTTGTTGCGCAGCTTGGCCGGAAGCACCAGACGCCCGGTCTCGTCCACCGTTGTCGGCAGGGACTGGCCGTTGAACATGCGTTCCAGGATCTTGCGCTCGCGCGAGCCGCGCGGCAGGGCTGCGATCTTGGCATCGACCTCGTCGATCGCCTCGATGGTGTAGCATTCCAGGAATTTGCGGCGTTCATCGCCGTAGACGATTACCAGTTCGGGGCTGTCCCCGGGCTGCCAGTTGGGATCGCTGGCCTCAAGAACACGGCGAAAGGTGGCGGGTATCGACACCCGCCCCTTGCTGTCCACCTTATGGTGGCTTTCGCCTCTGAACCTGCGGCCCAATTTACCGTCCCTTTTTCGCGTCCCTCGCGAGATATCTGCCCCCCGAAAGTAAAAGGGGCGGGCTGATCTGCTGCCACTGATCAACCCGCCGCCTGTCCCGCTGTGCGGGGGTGTCCGACTGCGCACGCCATCTGGGGGGATGTCTGCTCGCCCGCGCGCCGGATCTCTTTGTTCGATGAAAGCGAAGGCCTGTATGAAACCTGCTTTTTTTGATTTTTACGGGGTCGTTTGGCGCCCCATCCTTGCTCTCTGTCGATGTAGAAAGGGATACTATGGGAATTCAGGGTACGGCAACTAATTTCTTCACGGCAACGTGGGCAAGCATGGGCCAGATGCCTCAATTTCCGTTAACCTTTCATTAATACTTCGGCCAAATTCCGCCTAATTTGGGCAAGGTTAATGATAAGCAACTACATATAGTGGCCACAACAACGCCCCAAAATGACCCATAGTTTCCCAGAAAAAGTTTCAAGAGACTCGCGGGACACACCTATGTTCACGGTACACCCCCACCCCTTTCTGCAACGACCCGAGCAGGGAGAGGCGAAACACCCCTTGGCCCCATGGAATTGGGCAGATGTGATTCGCGGCGGGACCCGCCACCACCGCAGCGAGCCCATGATTTCCCACGACCCGACCTCTGCAGTGCAGCCCATGGTTTCCCATCGACCGCGACTACACGAGGGGCGGGATGAAAAATTGGGAGGTCCTAATGGGATGACATGGGACAGAGGCACAAAACCGCAGCCTGATCGCACCAGATCAAGCCGCACCCCGGCAGGCCCCGCCCGCCCCGCGCCCAGACAAAGGGATCGCCTCCCACCAGCACAGAGCGGTGACGCCTCGCAGAGGCAACAGGGACCGCAACAGCGACCCATCCGGGGCGGGACATCACGGCAGAGGCAGGCCTGCACGACAACATGAAGACACCGGACCGCCCGCGCAGCCCGGCACCTATTATGTATTCAGATAGATGTAGACTGACCGGAAAACCGGATCAGGCCATACCGCCCTGCACCAGACCAGAGGCAATCCGGCCATAGGCCTCGGCCATGGTCCCCTCGCCCGCGGCAACAGGCGTGCCACCATCCCCCGCCAGGCGGGTCTCAAGATCGATGGGCAGCGCCCCCAGAAGCGGCAAGCCCAGCTTGTCAGCCTCGGCCGCCACCCCGCCATGACCAAAGATGTGATGATCGCCGCCGCAGTCGGGACAGGTGAAGAAGGACATATTTTCGATCAGTCCAAGAACCGGTGTTTTCAGCTGGCTGAACATGTCCAGCGCCTTGCGTGCGTCGATCAGCGCCACATCCTGCGGGGTGCTGACAACGATGGCGCCGGTCAGCTCTGCCTTGGTGCACAGCGTCAGTTGCACATCACCGGTGCCGGGCGGCAGATCGACGATCAGCACGTCCAGCTCTCCCCAATTGACCTGCCCCAGCATCTGCTGCAACGCGCCCATCAGCATCGGACCGCGCCAGACCACGGCTTTTGCCTCATCCACCATGAAGCCGATCGACATCACCGTGACGCCATGGGCGTGCAGCGGCTCGATGGTCTTGCCGTCCGGGCTGGCAGGCCTGCCCGTTACCCCCATCATGCGCGGCTGGCTGGGACCGTATATATCTGCATCCAGCAGACCAACCCGCCGCCCCTGCCGGGCAAGGGCCACCGCGAGATTGGCGCTGACAGTGGATTTACCGACGCCTCCCTTACCCGAAGCGATGGCAAGAATGCGCGCCACCCCAGCGGGCTTGATCGGCCCTTGTTGCGGTTTCGGGTGGCCGCCAACCTTGAGCGAGGGCGCCCCCTGCCCGCCACCGGGTGCGGATGCCGCCGGAGTATGCGCGGTCAGCGCCGCCGTCACGCCGGACACGCCATCAAGAGCGAGGACCGCCGCTTCGGCGGCGCGGCGCAGGGGTTCCATCTGCTGGGCAATCGCCGGGCTGGGCGCTTCGATCACGAAGCGGACGGTGTCACCGTCGACACTGAGCGCCCGCAACATATCCCGGGACACCAGGGTGCCCCCATCCGGCAAGGCCAGCCGCTCCAGCGCGGCGCGAATCTGATCGTGGGTCACCGGCATGGCGCTCTCCTGTCTTTCCCGCCCCTCTTTGGGCGCCCACCCTATATAGGAGCGCCCGCGCCAGCCCAAGCGCGATTGCCGTAACGGCAGCTTTACGCATCCCAGACATAAACCGCCGCAAGAATAGGCAAATTTGCCAACCCCGCACAAAACCACACCAATTTTCCGCACATCACTCAGATGACCCATGCAAATGCTGCATGGCAGAAATGCTGACTCTTGGGATTGTGCAGTTGCAGCATTTCCCTAAATTGGTGTTCAAGAAACGCCTTTAACGGCACACGGAAAATTACGGAACTGAGGATCTGCCCAATGGCTGCAGTAAATCACATCACCGCCCACAAGGGCTCGCTGGCCGCAAACGGCCTGGGCCTGATCGACGAGCTGAAACTGAAAATCGCGCGTTACCGTCTGTATCGCGAAACCCTGAATGAGCTCTCCGCCCTGTCGAACCGCGAACTGGCGGATCTGGGGCTGAACCGCTCGATGATCAAACGTCTGGCCTACCAGGCCGCATACGAAAACGCATAACCGAGATCAGGCTCTTTTCTCCTCCTCCCTAAAGGGCCTGTGTTCCGCGGTGACATCTTCCTCCTCCCTGATGTCACCGCACCCCATACCGGGATCAAACCCGGGATCTGATACATCCGGTCTTCTCCTCCCTTTTGACCAGATGTTGTTCAGAGCGGCAGCACCTCTCCTCCTCCCTGGTGTTGCCGCACCTCATACCGGGATCAAACCCGGACGCTGATACATCCGGTCTCTCCTCCCATTTGACCGGATGTTGTTCAGAGCGGCGGCACCTCTCCTCCTCCCTGGTGCTGCCGCACCTCATACCGGGCTCAAACCCGGGACCTGATGCATCCGGCCCTCCTCCCATTTGGCCAGATGTTGTTCAGAGCGGCGGCACCTCTCCTCCTCCCTGGTGTCGCCGCACCTCATACCGGGATTAGACCCGGACGCTGATACATTCGGTCTCTCCTCCCATTTGGCCGAATGTTGAAAAGAACGGCGGTGCCTTCCTCCTCCCTGGCACCGCCGTTTTTGCATTTCACGCACCCCAGAAATCACCCGACACCATCGCCAGCCGCTGCGCGCCCGCCCTTCTCGCGCCGCAGCCGTTGCAACGGGGCAATGGCGCGGGGGCGCTGGCAGCATCGCTGCCA
>NZ_JBDOQR010000028.1:31302-57530 GCF_039839315.1 Phaeobacter sp. CAU 1743
ATCGCTGCCAGCGCCCCCGCGCCCGGATCGGATCGGATCGCAACGCGATCCGACCGTCTCATTCCATTTTCAGATCAAAAGGCGGTCAGAGCAGCGAGCAAGCGGATCTGTCCCGGAACAGCTTAGAACGGCACATCGTCATGGGCGGTGACGAATTTCGCGATCACCTTTTTCACCCCGGCCTTTTCGAAATCCACTTCCAGCTTGTCACCTTCGATACCGGTGATCGCGCCATAACCGAACTTCTGGTGAAACACCCGCTCTCCAATCGTAAAGCTGGAGGTCGCCGTCAGATCGATCACCTGATTGCGGCTTTCCCTTGGCTGCGACAGCCCACGCTCCCCGGCCCGCGCCTGCATGCGCTTCCAGCCCGGCGAATTATAGCCATCCGCCTGCGCCATCCGTTCGTCGATTCGGGACTGCACTGGCGTACCGCCCGCCGCAGCGCCATAGCCGCCGCCGTATAGACCCGGCGGCGTAAGCACCTCCACGTGTTCTTCGGGCAGTTCATCAATGAACCGCGAGGGCAGCTGCGACTGCCACTGGCCAAAGACCCGGCGGTTACCCGCAAAGGAAATCGTGCAGATCTTCTCCGCCCGGGTGATGCCCACATAGGCAAGGCGCCGCTCTTCTTCCAAACCTTTAAGACCGCTTTCATCCATCGACCGCTGCGAGGGGAACAACCCATCCTCCCAGCCCGGCAGGAAGACGGCCGGAAACTCCAAACCCTTGGCCGCGTGCAGGGTCATGATGCTGACCTTCTGCTCGGCGTCCTGTTTATCGTTGTCCATCACCAGGCTGACGTGTTCGAGGAAGCCTTGCAGGTTCTCGAAATTCTCCAGCGCCTTCACCAGTTCCTTGAGGTTCTCCAGACGGCCCGGACTATCCGGGTTCTTGTCCATCTGCCACATGGTGGTATAGCCGCTTTCATCGAGGATGATCTCGGCCAGCTCCATATGGCTGATGTCGGAATCACCGGCCATCCGGCCCCAGCGGCGCAGATCCTCGGTCAGCTGGCGCAGCGCCGCGCCACCCTTGCCCTTGATCTCACCGCTGTCGACGGCCAACCGCGCCCCTTCGAGCAGGGAAACGCCATTCTCGCGCGCCGCGATCTGGATCTTCTGCTGCGCCTTGTCGCCAAGGCCCCGCTTGGGCGTGTTGACGATGCGCTCAAAGGCCAGATCGTCCTCCGGCGAGACCACCAGCCGAAAGTACGCCATGGCGTCGCGAATCTCGAGCCGCTCGTAGAATCGCGGCCCGCCAATCACACGGTAGGGCAAGCCGATGGTCAGGAAACGGTCCTCAAAGGCGCGCATCTGGTGGCTGGCGCGCACCAGAATCGCCATCTGGTTCAGATCCACCGGATCCTGCCCACGGGTGCCGCGCTGCATGGCTTCGATCTCTTCCCCGATCCAGCGCGCTTCTTCCTCGCCATCCCAATGGCCGATCAGGCGCACCTTTTCGCCGCCAGTTGCCTCGGTCCACAGCTCTTTGCCCAGACGCCCTGCATTGCCCCGGATCACGCCGGAGGCCGCCGCAAGGATATGTTCGGTCGAGCGATAGTTTTGCTCTAGCCGCACCACCTTGGCACCGGGAAAGTCCTTTTCGAACCGCAAGATATTGCCCACCTCGGCGCCGCGCCAGCCATAGATCGACTGATCGTCATCGCCGACACAGCAGATATTCTTGTGCCCGGCCGCCAGCAGCCGCAGCCACATATACTGCGCGACGTTGGTATCCTGATATTCGTCGACCATGATGTAGCGGAACCAGCGTTGATACTGAGACAGCACATCCAGATGGTTCTGGAAGATCGTCACCATATGCAGCAGCAGATCGCCAAAATCGACGGCATTCAATTCTTTCAGGCGGGCCTGATACTGGGCGTAGAACTCGGTGCCGCGATGGTTATAGGCGCTGGCATCGGCCACTGGCACGCTCTCCGGCGTCAGGGCGCGGTTTTTCCAGTCGTCGATGATCCCGGCCAGCATCCGCGCGGGCCAGCGTTTGTCATCGATCCCGGCGGCTTGGATCAGCTGCTTCAGGAGGCGGATCTGATCGTCAGTGTCCAGAATGGTGAAATTCGACTTTAGCCCGGCCAGTTCTGCATGCCGGCGCAGCAGCTTGACGCAGATCGAGTGAAAGGTGCCGAGCCAGGGCATGCCCTCGGCAGGCTGGCCCAGCATCCGGCCGACCCGCTCTTTCATCTCGCGCGCCGCCTTGTTGGTAAAGGTCACGGCGAGGATCTCGTTCGGGCGCGCCTGTCCCAAGGTCAGCAGATGCACGATCCGGGTGGTCAGCGCCTTTGTCTTGCCGGTGCCTGCGCCCGCCAGCATCAGAACCGGCCCGTCCAGGCATTCCACGGCGTCCCGCTGGGCTGGGTTCAGCCCATCCAGATAGGGTTTGGGGCGCGCAGCCATGGCGCGGGCGGAGAGGGAAGCGCCCTCAAAGGCGTCCATTTCATCGAAACTGCTCATGGGCGTGATCCTAGCGTGATTCATCTGCGCGGGAAAGGGGACGTTCACACTATGTTCACGCCTCTTTTTTACCGCGAACCGCTCCCCAGTGGCGCCGCTGTCTGCGCCCGCCTGGGCCCCTGTTAGAATTCTGTAACATTTTCGCTAGACTTTCGCTGCAAAGCAGCAATTATGCGCCGCATGAACATGCACCAGGATCTGCACCTGCATTACCCCGGCCTGTCTGACCTGCGCGCAGCAGCACGCAAGCGCCTGCCCCGCTTTGTCTGGGAGTATCTGGACAGCGCCACTGGCACCGAAGCCACCCAAAGGCGCAACCGCACCGCGCTGGACCGGGTCGGCTTCCTGCCCTCCATCCTGCACGGCCCGCTTGAGATCGACCTGTCGACGCAGCTGTTTGGCGCGACGCTACCGCTGCCCTTTGGCATTGCGCCGGTGGGCATGTCGGGACTGATCTGGCCCGATGCCGAAGGCCACCTGGCCCGCTGCGGCGCCCGCAGCGGCATTCCCTACAGCCTGTCGACCGTTGCAAGCCAATGCCCCGAAGATCTGGCGCCGCATCTGGGCGAGCAAGCCTGGTTCCAGCTTTACCCCCCCAAGGACGAAGGCATCCGCAAGGACATGCTGGCACGGGCCCGGGACGCGGGCTTCAAGGTGCTGGTGCTGACCGTGGATGTCCCTGTCGCCTCACGGCGGGAACGGCAAACGCGATCCGGCCTCACCCAGCCGCCGCGCCTCACACCGCGCCTGCTGGCGCAGGTGGCGATGCGCCCGGCCTGGGCCATGGGCATGGCCCGTCAGCACCGACACGAGGGCGGCATGCCGCATATGCGCACGCTCGACAAATACACCGCCGAGGCCACCGGTGAGAGCCGTTCCTCCACCGCCCATATCGGATACTTGCTGCGCACCTCGCCCGATTGGGACTACGCGCGCTGGCTGCGCGATCACTGGGATGGTCCTTTTGTGATCAAGGGCGTAATGCGCGCCGAGGACGCGCAGCCGCTGGAGAAGATCGGCGTCGATGGGCTCTGGGTGTCGAACCACGCCGGGCGCCAGTTCGACGGAAGCCCCGCCGCCATCGAAGTGCTGCCCGAGCTGCGCGCCGCCACGGACCTGCCCCTGATCTTTGACAGCGGCATCGAAGGCGGCATCGACATCCTCCGGGCGCTGGCGCTTGGCGCCGATTTCGTCATGCTGGGCCGCGCCTTTCACTTCGCGCTGGCCGCGCTGGGGCCGACCGGTCCCGACCATCTGATCGACATCCTGAAAAAGGATCTAGAGGCGAACATGGGCCAGCTCGGCGCTCCCGATTTTGCCTCTTTGCCGGCGGCCAGACCGCTCAACCATACCGCCCCGTGAGCCCGCTTTCGCTCCGCGCGGCGGAAAAGCACAAAATGAGAGCGCAATCATGCCCCGCTCTACCCAGTACTACGGGTATACTGCACGCCAAGATGCGCCTAACACATCGCCAGACTGAACGACCTCGGGGGAAGATATGACCGACTTCAAGAAAATTCTGATCGCCAACCGCGGCGAGATAGCGATCCGCGTGATGCGGGCTGCGAATGAGATGGGCAAGAAGACCGTTGCGGTCTACGCCGAGGAGGACAAGCTGGGCCTGCACCGGTTCAAGGCTGATGAAGCCTACCGGATCGGCGAAGGCTTGGGGCCTGTGGCGACCTATCTGTCGATTGACGAGATCATCCGGGTCGCGAAGGAATCCGGCGCTGATGCGATCCATCCGGGCTATGGGCTGCTGTCGGAGAACCCTGATTTCGTCGATGCCTGCGCCCGCAATGGCATCACCTTCATCGGCCCCAAAGCCGAGACCATGCGCGCGCTTGGCGACAAGGCCTCGGCGCGGCGCGTCGCCATCGAGGCTGGCGTGCCGGTCATTCCCGCGACCGAGGTGCTGGGCGATGACATGGACGCCATCCGCAAGGAAGCGGGTGAGGTCGGCTATCCCTTGATGCTCAAGGCTTCCTGGGGCGGTGGCGGCCGCGGCATGCGGCCGATCCTCTCCGAGGCTGAGCTGGAAGAGAAAGTGCTGGAGGGGCGCCGCGAGGCCGAGGCCGCCTTTGGCAATGGCGAGGGCTATCTCGAAAAGATGATCACCCGCGCCCGCCACGTCGAGGTGCAGATCCTTGGCGACAAGCACGGTGAGATCTATCATCTGTTCGAGCGGGATTGCTCAGTCCAGCGCCGCAACCAGAAAGTCGTGGAGCGCGCGCCAGCCCCTTACCTGAGCGAGGCGCAGCGCGCCGAGATCTGCGATCTGGGCCGCAGGATCTGTGCCCATGTGAATTACGAATGCGCGGGCACCGTCGAATTCCTGATGGATATGGAAACCGGCAAGTTCTACTTCATCGAGGTGAACCCGCGGGTGCAGGTGGAGCACACCGTCACCGAGGAAGTCACCGGCATCGACATCGTTCAGGCGCAGATCCTGATCGCCGAGGGCAAGAGTATTGCCGAGGCCACCGGCAAGGCCGATCAGTCCGAGATCCGCCTCAACGGTCACGCGCTGCAGACCCGTGTGACGACCGAGGATCCGCTCAACAACTTCATCCCTGACTATGGCCGCATCACCGCATATCGCTCGGCCACCGGCATGGGCATTCGTCTGGATGGCGGCACGGCTTACGCGGGCGGGGTGATCACCCGCTATTACGACAGCCTGTTGACCAAGGTCACCGCCTGGGCACCGACCCCGGAAAAGGCGATTGCCCGCATGGACCGGGCGCTGCGCGAATTCCGGGTGCGCGGGGTCTCCACCAACATTGCCTTTGTCGAGAACCTGCTGAAGCACCCGACCTTCCTCAACAATGAATACACCACCAAGTTCATCGACGAGACGCCGGAGCTGTTCAACTTCGCCAAGCGCCAGGACCGTGGCACCAAGGTGCTGACCTATATCGCGGACATCTCCGTCAACGGTCACCCGGAGACCGAGGGCCGCGCCGAGCCGAAAGCGGGTCTGAAGGATCCGCGCCCGCCGAAGGTCGAGACCGACGCCCTGCCCTATGGCACCCGCAACCTCCTGGAACAGAAGGGCGCGCAGGCCGTGGCCGACTGGATGAAGGCGCAGCGGCAGCTCTTGCTGACCGATACCACCATGCGCGACGGGCACCAGTCCCTGCTGGCGACGCGGATGCGTTCGATCGACATGATCCGCGTGGCACCCGCCTATGCGCAAAGCCTCAGCCAGCTGTTCTCGGTGGAATGCTGGGGCGGGGCCACCTTTGACGTGGCTTATCGCTTCTTGCAGGAATGCCCCTGGCAGCGGCTGCGCGACCTGCGCGAGGCGATGCCCAACGTGATGACCCAGATGCTGCTGCGCGCCTCCAACGGGGTGGGCTATACCAACTACCCCGACAACGTGGTGCAGGCCTTTGTGAAACAGGCCGCGATCACCGGCGTCGATGTCTTCCGGGTCTTTGACAGCCTCAACTGGGTGGAGAACATGCGCGTCGCGATGGATGCGGTGGTGGAGAGCGGCAAGATCTGCGAAGGCACCATCTGCTATACCGGCGATATCATGGACCCGGACCGGGCCAAGTATGACCTCAAATACTACGTCGGCATGGCCAAGGATCTGGAAGCCGCAGGCGCCCATATTCTGGGCCTCAAGGATATGGCGGGCCTGTTGAAACCCGCCGCCGCGCGTCAGCTGGTGAAGGCGCTGAAGGAAGAGGTCGGCCTGCCGGTCCACTTCCACACGCATGACACCTCCGGCATCGCCGGGGCGACCATTCTGGCCGCCGCCGATGCGGGCGTCGATGCAGTGGATGCAGCGATGGATGCGTTCAGTGGCGGCACCTCGCAGCCCTGTCTGGGGTCGATCGTCGAAGGTCTGCGCAACACCGACCGCGACACCGGGCTGGATATCGCCAAGATCCGCGAGATCAGCGATTACTGGGAACAGGTGCGGGCGCAATACGCAGCCTTTGAGTCTGGCCTTCAGGCTCCGGCCTCGGAAGTTTACCTGCACGAGATGCCGGGTGGCCAGTTCACCAACCTCAAGGCGCAGGCGCGCTCCTTGGGGCTGGAGGAGCGCTGGCACGAGGTCGCCCAGACCTATGCGGATGTGAACCAGATGTTCGGCGATATCGTCAAGGTGACGCCCTCCTCCAAGGTGGTCGGTGACATGGCGCTGATGATGGTGAGCCAGGGCCTCAGCCGCGAAGAGGTGGAGGATCCACAGACCGACCTCTCCTTCCCCGATTCCGTTGTCGACATGCTGCGCGGCAACCTCGGCCAGCCGCCGGGCGGCTTTCCGGCGGGTATCGTGGACAAGGTGCTGAAAGGCGAAAAGCCCAACCTCGAGCGCCCCGGCAAACATCTGGAGCCGGTCGATCTGGAAGCCACCCGCGCCGAGCTGTCCCAGCAGTTGGAAGGCAAGGCAGTCGATGATGAGGATCTGAATGGCTACCTGATGTATCCCAAGGTGTTCCTCGATTACATGGGCCGCCATCGCCAGTACGGCCCGGTGCGCAGCCTGCCGACACGGGCGTTCTTTTACGGGATGGAACCGGGCGAGGAAATCTCGGCCGAGATCGACCCCGGCAAGACGCTGGAGATCCGCCTGCAGGCCATCGGTGAGACCGATGAGAACGGCGAGGTGAAGGTGTTCTTCGAACTCAACGGCCAGCCGCGGGTGATCCGGGTGCCGAACCGTCTGGTGAAATCCACCACCGCTGCCCGCCCCAAGGCCGAAGCAGGCAACCCCGACCACATCGGCGCGCCGATGCCCGGCGTCGTCGCCTCGGTCGCGGTCCAAGTCGGCCAGCAGGTGCATGAGGGCGATATGCTGCTGACCATCGAAGCGATGAAGATGGAAACCGGCCTGCACGCCGAACGCGACGCGGTGGTCAAGGCCGTGCACGTCCAGCCCGGCGGCCAGATCGATGCAAAGGACCTCCTCATCGAGCTAGAATAAGACACAAAGCCCAGACCACAAAACTACAAGCCGCAGCCCAAAAAGGCTGCGGCTTTTTTCGTGCCGCACGCAGGCCGGATCCACTGCCCCGCGAATACGCGACAACGGGGAAAATTCGGCAAGCCTCCTCATTTCGCTGCTGTCAATCTTGATCCTTTGCGGGACCAGCCCAAAATAGCTGCCAGTTTTTATCCAGTTTTCGAGGTTTCCAATGTCTTCAGCGAAATTGACAGCTCCTGTCGGTCAGTCCCCACGCTCCAGTTCCGGGGATGAGGTCAAGAACAAACCAGACGACGTGCTGTTGGTGCGCAGGATGCTGGAGGCCAATAAGATCGGGCCGCTTGGCGCCTCCAAGAAGATGGATACCGGCCTGCTGAAGGCCATCGGCACCTTTCAGAAGAAAAGCGGCTTCAAAAACCCCGACAAGGTCGTCGATCCCGGCGGGCGCACCTTCAAGGCGCTGCTGCCAGCCTACAAGAAGATGAAGGCCGAAGAGGAAAAGGCCGCCAAACAACCGATGATGGAGGTCACCTTCCGCGGCAAGAAGATCCGCTGCACGCCCAAGGAATACGAGAAGGTCAAGCTGGACGTCCTCAAACGGCTGACGCCCTATATGAAATCGGTCCTGCGCAACCATGAAACCGCGCTGGAGACCTATCAGCACTATCTTGACGTGGCTCAGCTGAAAGATGGCGTGCTGAACGCCGTAGCGCAGGTCATCATCATCGAGGCCGGATCGGTCAAGATGCCCGATAACAAGCTCTGTGGCCGCTCCATCCGTGCCAGTGGCAAGCTGGAGCGGGCGATCATGACAAAGGACCTCAAGCTAATCGATGAGGCCCTGCCCGAGGCGGAAAAGGCGATTGGCGCCTTCAACGCGGATCTTTTGCGGTTTCTGAAGGAATTCACCGGCTCTGCCCGCACCACGGCCACCGTTCTGTCGGTCTCCTCGGCTGCCTGCTTTGCCGTCGTCGGGGCGCTGGCAGCCCCGGTTCTGGTGACCGGAGCGGGCATGACGGCTGGTGGCGCGGCTATTACCTCTGGTGCCGGTGTCGGCCTTCTGCAAAGCGCCAGTCAGGAGCTTGGCAAACACGCCAGCGGTCAGAAGGTGACTGTCTGGGGCTCTATCCAGGCCATGGTGATCGATGGCACGGTTGGCGGGCTGACCGGCGGGATCGGCAGCAAGGTGCCGCTGGGGTTCTGCGATGATGCCGCCAAATGGGTTGCGCCCAAGCTGGCGTCCAAGGTCGCCTTCCTGTCCACCAAACAGCTTGAGAAATTCATCGCCAATTACATCGCCGGCTCCGGACAAGAGGTGATCAAAACCGTTCTGGGTGAAGCCGTGAAGGAAGTCGGCCGGATCATGAAGACCGGCAAGCCTCCGACCGAAAAGGAATTCCAGGCCATCGTAACCTCACTCCTTTATTCGGCGCTTCTTGGCGGGATGGTGAAGAACCTCGGCAGCTTCCAGAAGAAATGGGCCTATAAGAACAAGGATCTTCTGCAAGGCACGATCCTGCCGGACCGGCTGGCGAAACTGGCCAAGACCAACAACATCCCAAATACGCTCAAGGCCAAACTCTGGGCTGAGGTGATGAACAAGGTCAGTGATGAAAGCCTGAAGGTCGGCTATGGCGTGATTCTGTCCCGCGCCACCGGCAAGGAAAGCGAGGCACAGATGACCGATATGACTGCCAAGGCCGCCGCCAAGGACAAGGCGCTGATGAAACTGGTCGACAACGAACTGGCCAAGGCACTGAAAAAGCACAAGATCCCGGTCAAATAATCACCTCAACGGATACGCCCCAAGGGCCGTGGGGACCACTCCCCCTGCCTTCGGCATCCCGCCCGCGCTTCCGCGGCGCGCATTCCCTCGCGTGAACCCGCTCTGAATCGGCTTCAAAAGCCCCGCAGGATTGTTCAGTATTAAGTTCCAAAAACGAACCCACTTATCACACTGCAATTCCTATGGGGAGGATAGGCCGATGCTTCCGATTACATCACTTTATGCCGGCGGGGCGGCGCTCTTGTTTGTCTACCTGTCGCTTGGCGTCAGTCGCCAGCGGCTGAAACACAAGATTTCCGTCGGAGATGGCGGCAATCGCGCATTACTGATGGCCATCCGCGCACAGGGGAATTTCGTGGAATATACCGCGCTTGGCCTGGTTCTTCTGGCGCTGAGCGAAGCACAGGGCGCACCGGCACTGGCCACGCATGCGCTGGGGTTGATGTTGCTGGGCGGACGGCTGATGCACGCGGTCGGTTTTACCGCGCGCCCGCAGATCCTGATCCTGCGTCAGGCCGGGATCGTGCTGAACCTTCTGATGCTGCTCGTCGCAGGGCTGGGTCTGATCGCGCACGCGCTTTTCTAAGGTGAGGAGTAGCTGCCTCTATACGTCGTGCCCCTGCACCGGGGCCGTGACCTCAGGGGCGCTGATCGTTTTAACATAGACCGGCGCGGGCCGGATCGCGCCCGGGTCGACCTCAGATGCGGTTTCCGGGCTCTGTCCCCCCGCGGGCGACAGCGCCTTGGCCAGCGCTATGGTCGCGATCAGCGCGCCAATACGGGCATAGTCGGCAGGTTTCATCTTAGACAGCTCCCCTCTGTTCCATTTCGTCTGAATGGAACGCAGCAGCCCGCAGGTTCCGTCGCAGAAAATGAAAGTTTTTCCGGGGCGGCATGATTTTCCACTTGCAGCCCCGCGGCGGAATGAATATTTCACCCCTCACCGAATGGCAGCGCGGGCGTAGCTCAGGGGTAGAGCATAACCTTGCCAAGGTTAGGGTCGGGCGTTCGAATCGCCTCGCCCGCTCCATTTGGACCACTAAAAGGCCGCCGCCCTGGCGGCCTTTTGTGTTTTTGGATCCTGGTGTTTTTGTTCCTTGCCAGCTCCTGTCGCCGCAGGGGAAGACGCCGCGAGAGACTTGCGCGGAATCGCCTTTGCGAGTACCACTTCTGCGCAAGGAACAGAGCAAGAACGACAAACGGGGCTGACAGGCAGGATGCTGACATCGGTTGAACTATGCGCAGGTGCAGGCGGCCAGGCCCTTGGGCTGGAGCGTGCGGGCTTTGATCACACCGCGCTCGTCGAGATCGACAAACACTGCTGCGCCACCCTGCGCCACAACCGCCCCACATGGAACGTGCTGGAAGAGGACGTGCGCCGGTTCAAGGAAGAAGCCAGTGATTACAAGGGCATCGACCTGCTGGCCGGCGGCCTGCCCTGCCCGCCGTTTTCCGTCGCTGGCAAACAGCTGGGCGAACAGGACGAGCGCAACCTCTTTGACGATGCCATCGATATCGTCGATGCCACCCGCCCCCGCGCGGTGATGATCGAAAACGTGCGCGGGTTTCTGGACGCGGTGTTTCATGACTACCGCGAAAAGCTCAAAGGCCAGCTGTCGAAACTGGGCTATGAAACTGATTGGCGGTTACTGAACGCCTCGGACTTTGGCGTGCCGCAGCTGCGCCCGCGCGTGGCCATCGTGGCCCTGCGCAAGGAATTTGCCGGGCAGTTCAACTGGCCCGACCCGCTGCCGCACAACCCGCCCACGGTGGGCGCCACCCTGCTTGACCTTATGCAGGAACGTGGCTGGCGCGGCGCAGAAGACTGGGCCGCCAAGGCCGATGAAATCGCCCCAACCATCGTTGGCGGCTCCAAGAAACATGGCGGGCCGGATCTGGGTCCCACCCGCGCCCGCCGCGCCTGGGCCGCGCTTGGTGTCGAGGGGCGCACCATCGCCAATGAGGCGCCCGATCCCTTTCACAACGACATGCCGCGCCTGACCGTGCGCATGGTGGCGCGCATCCAGGGCTTTCCCGACGCCTGGCATTTCACCGGCGCCAAGACCAACGCCTACCGCCAGGTCGGCAATGCCTTCCCGCCGCCGGTGGCCGAAGCGGTGGCCCGCCAGTTGCGCGCCGCGATTGCCAAGCCGAACCTTCATGCCGTGCGGGCCTAAAACCGCCTTGCCCAATCTGGGCCAAGGGCTGGGTCCGGCGGCCGGGCGGAGCCCAGGATGAAACAGACCCTTCCCGACAGCCTGATTCTGCCCGGACACCCGGATTATGACCTCCTGACCGAGATCGCAGGCGAGATCACCGCCCGCGCAGGTGGCGCGATGGAACTGGCGAGCCGGTTTCCAGCCATGCTGCGCACCTGCATCGACGATGTGATCATGACGCCGAAAACCGGGCGCCGCGCCTATGAGGAACTGGAAAAGACCGAAAAAACCTATATCGGCACCCGCGTCGAGATCGAGCTTCGCGCTCTCTTGCGGCTGCCCCGGGGCCGCCTGGATACCGAGGTTCTGGGCCGCGACATGGATATCAAGAACACCATGGGCAGCAATTGGATGATCCCGACCGAAGCGCTGGATCAAGTCTGCCTGCTGGTGGCCGCGGACGAGGCTCGCGCGCGCTGTTACCTTGGCCTGATCCTGGCGCGGCCCGACTACCTTACTGCCGGGCAGAACAAGGACGCCAAACGCTCTGTCTCGGCCATGGGGTTCGGCCATATCCTGTGGCTGCTGAGGGATCATCCCTACCCAGCGAATTTCTGGCGCAGCCTGCCCGAGGAGACCGTCACCCGGATCTTCTCCGGCGCCACCGGCAACGAACGCATGGCCCAGCTGTTCCGGCTTGTTCAGGGCCGCCCGGTCGACCGCGACGTGGTCGAGGCAGTGGCCCAGCAAAAGGACTTCATGCGCCGGATACGGTCAGACAAGGGACGCGGCACCCGCGACATTCTGGAGCGCGAGGGGATCCTGCTGTTGTCGGGACAATACGATGGCCAGCTGATCCGCGCGCTGGACCTGCCTGCCTGCCCCGCCAGCGCCTTTGTCTCCTGCCAGCCTGAAACAGAGCAGCATCGGCGCATGGCGCTGCAGGCCGGGTTCGATCTGCCCAGGGCGTGAATGCCAGCCTCCCCCACCCATCGGGCGGCTCTGCTTTTCTGTACCAGCAAGCATAATTTTCCTCTTGCACAGTCTCCGTGAAGCTCCTAAATACCCGCTCATAGGATGGTAGCGCGGGCGTAGCTCAGGGGTAGAGCATAACCTTGCCAAGGTTAGGGTCGGGCGTTCGAATCGCCTCGCCCGCTCCATTCGGATCAAAACAGCCGCCCTTCAGGGCGGCTTTTTGTTTTCCGCTTTCCCGCATTCGACCAGTCATAGAAATCCCCGCAGAGGCGGCATTTTTCCCTTGCAGCCTCCGGCGTGATTTCCTAAACACCGCTCACCGAATGGCAGCGCGGGCGTAGCTCAGGGGTAGAGCATAACCTTGCCAAGGTTAGGGTCGGGCGTTCGAATCGCCTCGCCCGCTCCATTCGGATACAAAAACCGCCCTTCGGGGCGGTTTTTTGCATTTTTGGCCCCTTTCTCCCTCCTCCTATCTCATAGGCCAATCACCCACCGCCAACTTTTGATCAAATTCCTTTTGACGCCATCTGTAAAACGCGCCAATGCTTACCGCAGCCCTGCCCCGTGCAGTCCGCCGTTCCAGCCCGCCCCGCGCGTTTTTCTTCAAAGGAGTTCAGTCATGGCACCTGTCATCTATCCCACCACCAACCTGACCGCGACCGAGCAGATGTGCATTGACCACGCCCAGGGGATCTATGTCTACGACACCGACGGCAAGGAATATATCGAAGGTCTGGCAGGTCTGTGGTGCACCTCGCTGGGCTATGGCAACACCGAGCTGATCGAGGCGATCACCGAGCAGCTGACCAAACTGTCCTTTTCCCACACCTTCGGAGGCAAGACCCACGCGCCGATCCAGGAACTGGCGGAAAAACTGAAGACCATGGTGCCAATCGAGGATGCCTATTTCTTCTTCGGCAACTCCGGCTCGGATGCCAATGACACCCATTACAAGATGCTGCGTTACTACTTCAATGCCATCGGCAAACCGGAAAAACGCAAGATCATCACCCGCGAGCGTGGCTACCATGGTGTGACCGTCGCCGCCGGATCGCTGACCTCCCTGCCCGCAAACCTGGCGCATTTCGACGCGCCCGTTGAGGCTCTGCACATCCTGCGCTCGGACGCGCCGCATTACTACACGGGCCGCAAGGGGAACGAGACCGAAGCGCAATTTGTCGACCGTATCATCGACAATCTGGAGCAGCAGATCATTGCCGAGGATCCTGACACCATCGCCGCCATGATCATGGAGCCGATCACCGGCGCCTCTGGCGTGATCGTCCCGCCCGAAGGCTATTACGAAAAACTGCAGGCGGTTCTGCGCAAATATGGCATCCTGGTCTGGGCGGATGAAGTCATCACCGGCTTTGGCCGCACCGGCGCCGATTTCGGCTGCACCACCATGGGCATCAAACCCGACCTGATGACCTTTGCCAAACAGCTCTCCTCGGCCTATTTCCCGATCTCCGCCTCCGTGATCCCCGGCTGGATGTACAAGGAAATGGTTGCGCCCTCGAATGAGGTCGGCGTCTTTGGCCACGGCTACACCTATTCCGGTCACCCTGCCGCCTGCGCCGCCGCCCTCAAAACGCTGGAAATCTATGAGCGTGACAACCTGTTTGGCCACGCGGCCGAGGTTGGCGATTACATGCAGGCGCAACTTCGCGAAATCTTCACTGATCACCCGCTGGTGGGCGAGGTCCGCGGCAAGGGGCTGATCGCGGCGCTGGAACTGGTGTCGAACAAGACCACGGGCGCAACCGTGCCCGGGGGCAAGGGCGGCGCCCTCGCGGTCAAGGCCTGCCAGGACGAAGGGCTGATCCTGCGCGCCGTGGCGGGTAACGCGCTCGCCTTCTGCCCGCCGCTGATCATCACCAAGGCGGAAGTGGACGAAATGCTGAAACGCGCCAAATCCGCCGTGGACAGCACCTATGAAGCGCTGAAGGCCGAAGGGCTGATCGACGGCTAAACCCACCCTCGCGCGCCCCGGACTGCCCAAAGACCGGGGCGCGATCTCGGCCCTGCCGATCTGCGTCTCTTCTGCTGTATTTTCCCCTTACTCCCGCCAGCGCTTTGACCTGTAACTGAAACCGGTTTGGTATCAGTAATTGCAGGAGACATGCATATGGTTGAGTTGATCTATGAAGGCACGGAACGCTACGTGATGACCCAAAGCGGCATCGGCTGGTTCAGTTTTCATTTCAACCTGAAGGCCGAAGTTACGGACGCATCATCCACTGGGTTTACCCTGATGCGAAATACCGATCTTGGCATTCCCGGCTTTGATCCGATCCCCGACACCTCTCCCGATGTCTACAACGGGACTGGCCTGCAATTCCAAAGCATCACCCGCGACGGCCACAGTATCCTGACGCCGTATTCCGGATTGATCGAGGGCGTCACCGAAACCGGCACCAATTTCACCACAACGGTCACCAATCTCAACATTGATGCAGAAGATTTCTTCCGCGTGTCTGAAACAGACCGCAATCGGGACAATGTGAAATTGTTCAAACAGGTCTTTTCCGGCGATGACTTCTTCGATCTGGGGTCCCGCGGAGACAAGGTCAAAGGCTACAATGGCAATGATGAAATGCTGGGCCGGGGGGGCGGTGATAAGCTTTGGGGCGGGCGTGGCAATGATACCCTCATGGGCGGCGGCGGCCGTGACCTTTTGCAGGGCGATCAGGGCGATGACATGCTGGTGGGGGGCCGCGGCGCCGACACCTTCAAGTTCAAGGGGCGCAACATCGGCGATGATACGATCGAGGACTGGCGCGATGGGACTGACCTCATCGCCATCAAACACCGCAGCGTTGATGATTTTTCTGATCTGACGCTGACCCAGAATGGCAACGATGCCATGATTTCCTATCGCGCGGGCAGCATTACCCTGGCCGATACAAGTATTTCCGATCTGGACGGGTCGGATTTCCTGTTCTGATTTAAGTCTGCTTCAGGCGCATCGGCGCAGGAACGAAAAACGCCTGATCCCCTGCCGGAGATCAGGCGTTTTGCATCAGCAGTGCGGACGGCTCAGAAAACCTTGTAGGTCATCGTGGTCAGCGAGCGTTCGATATTCGGGATCACCAGCAGGTGGTCGTTGATGTATTTCCCGACATCCGCGTCCTTGGGGATGTAAAGCTTCATCAGCAGGTCGTATTCGCCGCTGGTGGAGTAGAGCTCGGAATGAATTTCGCGCAGGGCGATATCTTCGGCCACCTTGTAGGTGGTGCCGGGTTTACAGCGGATCTGAATGAAAACGCAGGTCGACATGGGCGCCCCTTCATTGGGTTTTCTTGAGTAACGATTTGGCCGCTAAGCTGGCACGCCGCGCAGGCAGGCGCAATCCCACAGATGCAGCTGCAACAGGGCCTGAGTTTCGACTTACGCGCTCTTGAGTGAGACAGCCCCAGCACCCTATAAGCGCAGCACCAGCCCATGGGCGCCATATGGCCCAAAGGGCAGTTTGACGAAGGATGGCCCGCAGATGCGCAGCGCTCAGATCACCCGCTCCACCGCCGAGACCGAGATTTCGGTGGAGATCAACCTCGATGGTACCGGGGCATATGACAACCAGACCGGTGTCGGCTTTTTCGATCACATGCTGGACCAACTGGCGCGGCACTCGCTGATCGACATGACCATTCGTGCCAAGGGTGATTACCACATCGACGATCACCACACGGTCGAGGATACGGGCATTGCGCTGGGTCAGGCGCTGGTCGCCGCGCTTGGCGACAAGAAGGGCATCCGCCGCTATGGCGAATGCCACCTGCCGATGGACGATGCCCAGGTGCGCTGCGCGCTGGACCTGTCAGCGCGCCCCTTCCTGATCTGGAACGTAACTCTGCCGACGCCCAAGATCGGCACCTTCGACACCGAACTGGTGCGCGAATTCTTTCAGGCGCTCAGCACCCATGGCGGCATCACCCTGCATATCGACCAGATCCACGGGTTCAACAGCCATCACATCGCCGAAGCGGCGTTCAAGGCCGTGGCCCGCGCCCTGCGCGATGCGGTCGAAACCGACCCGCGCAAGGCAGACGCCATCCCGTCGACCAAGGGCGCGCTCTGACGTCTTTTCAGACCGCAATCAGACCGTGGCGCCCAGCGGCGCGCCGCGGTCCCGGCGCAGGATCCATTCCGCGAGCAGCAGATTGGGCACCCAGGCCAGCCAGCAGATGATCGGATAGCTGGCCTCAAACCCCACGGTCGCCACCCCGACGGGCAGGTAAATCCGCAGCGTCACAGCCGCCAGAGTCAGTGCGGCAGAGCGGATCATCCAGACCCGGTGCTGCGCAATTCGGCGGCTCATCGCATGCCAGATCGCAGCGCCCGTCACCCATAGCCAGAGCAGCGACAACACCCCCAGTCCCGCCGCGGCCACCGGCCCCTCCTCGGTTGTATAGGCCAGCCAGATGCCGCTGATCCCGGCCAACAAGATCGCGACGCCGTATAGACGCCCCAGCCAGCGGTGCAGCCCACGGCGCCGCTGACGGATCCTCGTGGAGAACTGCACCGGCAGCAGTGCCAGCGAGATCGGCGCAAGGCCGATGTGCAGGTAGAGCATCAACGGCCGCTCCAACGCGTGATGCAGCATCGCGGGCATCACCAGCGCGATATCGGCAATCAGGAACCGGTACGATCCCACCGCGATCAGCACCGCAGCCCCCCACATCGTCATGATAACCCATCTGGGATAGCCCATGGCCCGGGTTTCGCTCGACATCTCATCCCTCCTTGCGCCCTTGGGCGACTCAAACTTTACACTGTCAAGTTCATATCTGGCAGGCAAACTTGACGCCGTCAAGATGAAGGGCGATACCTGCCGCATGACAAAAGAAGACGTGAAAAGCCGCCACCACCACGGCGACCTGAAGGCCGCTCTGATCAAGGCAGGCATCGATCTCCTGGAGGAAGGCGGCCTCAGCGCGCTGTCTTTGCGCAAATGCGCTGCCCGCGCCGGGGTGTCGCACGCGGCGCCCGCCCATCATTTCGACGGGCTGGCGGGGTTGAAACAAGCCATCGCCGAGGAAGGCTTCCGTCTGTTTTCCTCCTACCTGCAAAGCGCCTGCGACAGCGGCGCGCAGGATCCCCGCGGGCGGGTCCACTCGCTGTGCCGGGGCTATCTGCAATTCGGGCTGGATCATCCCGGCATCCTCGCGGTGATCTTTGGCGATCAGGGACTTGCGGGTCTGGTCCATGGCGGCGGCAAGGAAGAGGCCGACGCCTATCTGACCTTACGCGCGGTGGCCGCGCCCTTTGTGGCGCCCGGTCAGGACCGGTTGGTGGTGGAAACCCAGATCTGGTCGCTGATCCACGGGTTTACCCTGCTCTACCTCGCCGGGGAGTTTGGCAACCCGCCCCCCCCCATCGACGACGGCCCTTTGACGCAGGTTATCGCCCTTCTGGACCGGCTGTAGCCTGTAGCGCCCTCTTGACCCCGGGACGGTTTCCGGCCACTTCAAAGACGCAAGACAGGAAGGACCAGGCCCCATGCTGACGGCGATCATCGATTACGAAAGCGGCAATCTCCACTCTGCCGAAAAGGCCTTTCAGCGCATGGCGCGCGAAATGGACGCGGGTGAGGTTGTGGTCACATCCGACGCCGATGTGGTGGCCCGCGCAGACCGTCTGGTGCTGCCCGGCGATGGTGCCTTTCCCGCCTGCGCCGCCGAGCTACGCGGTCACAAGGGCATCTATGATGCCATGGTCCACGCGGTCGAGGACAAGGGACGTCCTTTCCTTGGAATCTGCGTCGGCATGCAGCTGATGGCCACCACCGGCCACGAATATCAGGACACCCCCGGCCTGGACTGGGTGGGCGGCGATGTGGTGAAGATCACCCCCGAGGATCCCGCCCTGAAGGTGCCGCATATGGGCTGGAACGATCTGGTGATCGACCACGATCACCCAGTTTTTGCGGGCATTTCATCTGGCGATCACTGCTACTTCGTGCACTCCTACCATTTCCGCGTGGCGGATCCGGCCGAACGGCTGGCGCATGTGGACTATGGCGGCGATGTCACCGCTGTCATCGGCAAGGGCACCATGCTGGGCATGCAGTTCCACCCGGAAAAAAGCCAGCACGTCGGCCTGCGCATGATCGGCAATTTCCTGACCTGGGCGCCCTGAGCCTCCTGCCCCCGTCATTTTGCCTGCAGCCTAGGCTGCGCTTTTGCGCAAAGACACCGGAGCGCAGCCATAGGCCTTGCGAAAGGCGCGGGTGAAGCCTTCGGGGGAATCATAGGCATAGCGGCGTGCCACCGCCTCGACCCGGTCGCCGCGCAGCATGTCCTGACGCGCCAGCGTCAGCCGCCAGCGCCGCAGATAGTGCATCGGGCTTTCCCCGACCTGCTGGGAAAACAACTCGGAAAACCGTGACAGGGATAGGCCCGCCTCGGTCGCTAGATCTTGCGTGGTCCAGACCCGGCCCGGATGGTCATGCATCGCCACGATGGCGCGGGCCAGCCGCGCATCAGAAAGCCCCGCCAACAGGCCCGGCTCCGCCGTGCCCACCTCGATTAGGCGCCGCAACAGCCGCACCATGGCCGCCTGCCCCAGGCTGGCCAGAATACTCTCGGCGCCGCAGCGGTGCACGGCCAACTCCTGCTGCATCAGATCGAGCACCGCGCACAGCCCTGTCGCGTCGGCCAAAGCCACTTCGACCCGCACCGGCAATGCAGCCACCAGCGGATTATGCTCCCCGGCCCAGTCCACCCGCAGCGCAAGGCTGGGTCCGTCTTCTGCCTGCGGCACCGCCCCACCGGCAAAGAACACCAGCCGCGCCAAAGCCCCGTCCGGATCGGTATAGACACGCAGGTTTGCCGCCTCCGGCGTTGCCACCTCGACCGTCATGCGAAACCGGGCCATCAGGCTCGACAATCTGTCCATTATCTCTCTCCCGTGCAGAGTTCCGGTGTTTTTGTCAGATTTTTCGGATTTTTCAAGCACAGATCCGTTGCACAAGGCCACCACCATCACTCACGGCCGCTTATGCGGCAGCAACATTCATACTCGGAGACCTGCAATGCTGATCCCCCGCCAGAAAACCCCGAACCTGTCCCTGCCGCTGCTCGGCGGCGGCACCTTTGATCTGTCCAAGGCAGACAGCGAACGCGGCACCGTGATCTGCTTTTACCGGGGCCTGCACTGCCCGATCTGCGCCAACTACCTGAAAGAGCTGGAAAAGAAGACCGCCGATTTCGCTGAGCGCGGCGTTGCCACCATCGCCATCAGCGCCGATGGCGAAGAGCGCACCCAGGCGATGGCCGACAAGATCGAAGCCAAATCCCTGCGCTTTGCCTATGATCTGCCGCTGGACGTGGCAAAGCAATGGGGTCTCTACATCTCGACCTCGCGCGGCACCACCTCGATCGGTCTGGAAGAGCCCGCGCTGTTCTCCGAGCCGGGCCTGTTCATGGTGACCCCCGAGCAGACCCTCTACTACGGTTCGGTGCAGACCATGCCCTTCGTGCGTCCGCATTTCTCGGAACTGGTGTCGGCCCTCGATTTCGCCATCGCCAACGACTATCCGGCGCGCGGCGAATACACCGGCGCCGTCTGATCGGCCTGCCGGATAGGCCTAACTGATAGACCGGTCTGACGGAGCAGCCGGACCGGTCCCAGAGATCAACGCGCCGCGGGTGAAGCTTCCAATCTGGCGCGTTGTTCCCGCCGGGCTGCCCTCCCGCAGTCCGGCACCGGCGTTTGCGCCAGGCGAACCGCCCCGCCCCTCACGCGCCGCCGCGTTTTCCACCCGCCCATTCTTGACAATTTTTATCAGGCTGAGTAGCGCAGCCCTGCCAGGTACCGGACTCTGTGGCCCAATGCCCAGTCACCATGCAGCAGCTCTGCCGCATCCCCGACCCAGCAAATCATTTGAATTTTGCAACGCGAACACGGTCACGCCCGGCCCCATCTGACGCTTGTCATGCGATCAGCGGAAGGTCGGCATAGGAGATGCCATGACGATCACCATCACAACCGGCAACAGCCAGGTTACCGACTTCACCGCCTATATCGAAGACTTCAGCGCCAGTTTCGAATCCGCCCGGCGCGGGGTCTTCTCCAACGGTCTGGGCGGCGATTACGCCGGTGCCGAAGCGCAGATCACCGACACCGCCACCCCGGATGCACAGGCTTATATCTTGCGCGACGACATTGTTTACAGCATGAGCACCCACACGCTCAGCGGGACAGTCAGCGGAATTGAACTGGGTTATGGCGCCACCGCAACCGACGCAGCGAACGGAACCCAGGACATCGCGCTAGAGCAGCTAGATTATTCCATCGAATTTGCCCCCGCTGTAGATGGTGCCGATGCTTCGGCGGCGCTGATCTACGGCATGCTGGATGCGGATTTCGAACCACTGATCGACCAGTTGAAAGCGCAGAACATCCGCTTCTTCGGCTCCGGTGGCGATGACAGCTTCAGCGGCTATGCCAATGATGATCGGCTGAAGGGCGGCGCGGGCAATGACAACCTGCAGGGCAACCGTGGCGAGGATGTGCTGATCGGCGCCAAGGGCCGTGACACCCTCCTTGGCGGCGGACATGACGACAAACTGAAAGGCGGTGTTGGCCGTGACGTTCTGAAAGGCGGCAAGGGCGAGGACACCCTGCTGGGCGGCGCCCATAACGACAAACTGTTCGGCGGCTCGCACAACGACGTCCTGAACGGCGGCGGCGGCCGCGACAAGCTGATCGGTGGCGGCGGGGAGGATACCTTTATCTTCAAAGGCGACTTTGGCCGCGATGTGGTCCGGGACTTCACCACAGGCGAAGACGTGCTGGACCTTTCTGCCCTCACGGATGAGGTGACCAGCCTCGACGCCTTTGTCGATGCCGCGACCGACACGGGCAGCCGCGTCATCTACGACATGGGCGATGACGGGCAGAACGTCATCATCCTGAACGGCGTCAGCCTTGATGACCTCTCGGCGGGTGATTTCCTCTTCTGATCATCCTAGCAATCTGCCAGCCCCCCCTGCGGGGGCTGGCCTTAGCCCTACCACACAGCAATCAAACATACGGCAATTGTGACGGCACGGCGATGGACAGGGCGCCCGCTTCGCGGCATATGGAACCGGTGTGAAACCCGTTCAGGCCCCGCCCCTTTGCAGATCAGACTGGAAAAATTCGACCATATCGAAGGCCGCCACCGCTATTGCGTGCTGCGGCTAAGCCAGACCCTGTTTGGCGACTGGTGCGTCGAACAGGCCCTGGGTCCGATCGCCGCCCCCGGAGGTCAGGAACGGCGCGCCTATTTCAATCAGCACGCCGAGGCCATCCATCTGTTCGAAACGGTGCGCGACCGGCAGGTCCGCCGCGGCTTTGTGCCGATCCCGGTTCAGCTTGGGCTGCTGTGATCCCCGCCCCTGCCCCCGCAGGCGACGGGTCCCTACATCACCTGTTTCTCAGTTGACCCGTTTCCAGGTCTGCCCCCGACAGATCAGCCCGCCTGCGACGCAGCCCTTCACGGTCAGGCGGTTGCCTTCCAGCGACATCTTGGACTTGTAGGTCTTGTCCGCATCGGGCGCCCAGATCTTCCCCCCCGAATAGCTGCCGCCGCCATCGGCCTTCATGTCCCAGATCAGCTTCTTGCCCAGATGCTCGTAATCCGCCGACACGCCGCCATTTGCGTCATAGGCGGTGGCGATGGTACCGCAAATGCTGGCTCCACAGGGCGCAATATCCACGTGCAAATAACCGCCTTCATCGCCCTCCTCGGTCTTCCATTTGCCAGCAACCTGATCGGCCAGCGCGCCGGTGGCCAGCGACATCGCCAGCGCCAGACCCAATGTGACTGTCTTCATCTCAAAACCTCCCTGTTTGCCCCACCTTGGCGCGGCATGTGGTTTTCAGGCAAGCTTGACTTTGGGTCGCGTTGCAATCCCGGCGCCGACCGTGCCATAGAACCGGCAAAACCCTGCCGCCAGCCCGGCGGCGCCCATTGATGACAAAGGCCAACGACATGATCCTTTATCCCGCCATTGACCTCAAGGACGGCCAGGCCGTGCGCCTTCTGCATGGCGACATGGACAAGACCACAGTGTTCAACGACAACCCCGCCGCCCAGGCGCTGGAGTTCGTCGAAAAGGGCTGCGAATGGCTGCACCTCGTCGATCTGAACGGTGCCTTTGCAGGTGAGCCGGTGAATGCTGCCCCGGTCGAGGAAATCCTCAAGCAATGCAAGGTGCCCGCACAGCTGGGCGGCGGCATCCGCGATATGAAGACCATCGAAAACTGGATCGACAAGGGGCTGGCCCGGGTGATCCTTGGCACTGTAGCGGTGGAAAACCCCGATCTGGTGCGCGACGCAGCGCGCGAATTCCCCGGCAAGGTCGCCGTCGGCATCGATGCCCGCAACGGCAAGGTTGCAACCAAAGGCTGGGCCGAGGAAACCGACGTGATGGTCACCGATCTTGCACGATCCTTCGAGGACGCGGGCGTTGCCGCCATCATCTACACCGACATCATGCGCGATGGCGCGATGAAGGGCCCCAACGTGCAGGCCACTGCCGATCTGGCCAATGCGGTCTCGATCCCGGTGATCGCCTCCGGCGGGGTCTCCTCGCTTGAAGACCTTCGAGCGCTGAAATCCTGCGGTGCACCGCTCAATGGCGCCATCTCGGGCCGTGCGCTTTATGACCGCGCCATCGACCTCGCTGAGGCGCTGGCCATCCTGAAAGGCTGATCCCATGGCGCAGGAGCCGGGACAAGGACCAGCCATCGGACGCAATGCGCATCGCATCCTTGCGCTGCTGACCCTTGGCCCCATCCTGCTCTGGGCACTGGCCTTCGGCGCGGTCTTGTTCCTCAGCGCGGTTCTTGGCTGCTCCATCAACGAAGGCTTTGCCGCGCCCTGCCTCCTCCTTGGCCGCGATATCAGCGACACGGCTTATGCGCTGGGACTGTTCGCGGCCTGGGGGCCACTTGTCTTTGCCCCCTTTGTCATGGGCGCTGGTCTTTCCTGGGCCATTCTGGCATTGATCGGCGCACTCCGGAAAAGAAAGAGCTGAAGATGCTGAAAACCCGCATCATCCCCTGTCTCGATGTCGCTGATGGCCGCGTGGTCAAGGGCGTGAACTTCGTCGGCCTGCGCGATGCCGGCGATCCCGTGGAGGCGGCCAAGGCCTATGATGCGGCGGGCGCTGACGAGATCTGTTTCCTCGACATCCACGCCACCCATGAAAACCGCGGCACCATGTTCGACATGGTGCGCCGCACCGCCGAACAGTGCTTTGTGCCGCTCACCGTGGGCGGCGGGGTGCGCACCAAGGAAGACGTGCGCGCGCTTCTGCTGGCCGGGGCCGACAAGGTCTCCTTCAACTCCGCCGCCGTCGCCAATCCCGATGTGGTGGCCGAGGCAGCCGCGCAATTCGGCAGCCAGTGCATCGTGGTGGCGATCGACGCAAAGACCGTCGCCCCCGGCAAATGGGAGATCTTCACCCATGGCGGGCGCCGCGAAACCGGTATCGACGCGGTGGAGTTTGCCAAGACAGTTGTGGCCAGGGGCGCAGGCGAGATCCTGCTGACCTCGATGGACCGGGACGGCACCAAATCCGGCTTCAACCTGCCCCTGACTCGCGCGATCTCGGACGCGGTGGATGTGCCGGTGATCGCCTCGGGCGGGGTCGGCACACTTGACCACCTTGTCGAAGGTGTCACCAAGGGGGGCGCCTCGGCGGTGCTGGCCGCTTCGATCTTCCACTTCGGCGAATATACCATCCAGGAGGCCAAGGAGCACATGGCCGCCGCCGGTATCCCGATGCGCCTCGGCTGAGAAAGGCCCACCGCCATGACCCTGCTGCACGACCTCGAAACCACCATCCAATCCCGCAAGGGCGCGGACCCTAGCAGCTCCTGGACCGCAAAACTCCTGTCCAAGGGGCCCGAGAAATGCGCCGAGAAATTTGGCGAGGAAGCCATCGAGGCGATTATCGAAGCGGTGAAGGACGACAAGGCGAAACTCGCCAGTGAAGGCGCCGATGTGCTTTATCATTTTCTGGTAATGCTTGCCGCCCGCGATGTGGCGCTGGACGAGGTCCTTGCCGTTCTGGCCGAACGTCAGGGCCTCAGCGGCATCGCAGAAAAAGCCGCCCGCCCAAAAGGCTAACCCCTGCTCCTCCAGACCCCCGCTCTGATCCGGGTCAAGGGCCGCGCCAGCGGCCGCGCAAGGCGCGGTTCACCCTTGAGGCGGAACAGATCGGATAACACTCGCCATGGCGCTTCAGGGCAGACCTGCCCCTGAAGCGCCTCTCAGCGGATCCTTTGCCGCCGCGCGTCAGCGCGGCGCCCGGCCCAACGGGAGCCTTCACATCTTTGATGTGACGCGCGACTGGCGGGAGCCCCCCCCAGCGCTACAGTTTCGAGGAAATGATACCAGTGGCAAACCCGCCCATGCGGAGTTCACCGAACAGGCGCTGGTATTCGATCTTGGGGCAGCGGTTCTGAATCACGTCGACGCCGCGCGCCTCGGCCTTGGCGGCGGCCTCGGCGTTCTCGACGCCGATCTGCATCCAGATGGTCTGAAGATCCGGGAACAGCTCGAGCGCCTCATCCACAATGGGTGGCACCGCTTCAGAGCGGCGGAAGATATCGACCATATGCACCGGTTCATCGATCTCTGACAGGCTGGCGCGCACGGTGGCGCCGAACAACCGCTTGCCCGCGTGGCCGGGATTGACCGGAATCACCCGGTAGCCCTTGAGGCCAAGGTAGCGTGCCACGTAGTAGCTGGGGCGCACAGAATTCATCGACACCCCCACCACCGCGATGGTCCGGGTCCGTTTCAAAATCTTGCGCAAAAGGTCGTCGCTATAGCTGGTCATGGCCAGACCCTACTGTGCTGCCGCCGCGTGGAAAAGCCAAATTCGCGGCATTGGGCGACGTAAAACCGACGGCAATAACGAACCGGCCGATGAGCACATCCGCATACCCAAGAAGAAAAAAGCGCCCGGAAGGGATCCCGGGCGCGAGGTATGGAACGAGGGACAGTGAAAAAGGTCTACGGATGTTCCGTTCCGCAGCCCTGAATTATATGTGGGTCTTCGGAACAGGCTTTTAAAGGGGCCCGATGTTCGGAAGGGTTTTGCAGGGGCTTTGAAGGGCTTACGTCACCAATTGTCGCCGCAGATCCCTTTACTCAGGGTGCAAGGCAGCGGGCCAATGGGCGTCGGCTTCAGCGATCAGCTGCGCCGCCTGCGCCCGCCACCGCGTCAGCGCCCCCTCATTGTTCAAAAGGAACAGCCGCCCGTCAACAATCACCCACAGCTGCGGGTCCCCGGCCTTCAACACGCCCCGCGCCATGGCAGAGGCGCAATAGCCACCGAACATCGGTGCATAGGCACGCGGGTTCATTTCAAACCGGATCTGATTGCTTTGAGACGCGAAACGCCAGATGACACCTTTCCACACAACGGAATAGCGTGCCTGCCCCGCCACGGCCTCTCCGACGTCAAAAAAGGCCACCGCGTCATAACCGCCAAGCGCCACCCCTTCGCGCGCCGCAAACAGGGGCGAATCCGCCAGCGCGCCCCGTGGCGGGACGGACAACAGGACGGCAGCAACCAGAACGAACAGGCGCAGAAACAAGAGACGACTCCACAGGATCAATTTGAGATGACCCAATTCTGCCTCATGCGTATCAGGCTGAACAGGCGTGTTACGAATAAGTGAACGCCGTGTGTCTGCGGCCACAGGGCCGGCCTGATCTCATTCGGAAAGGCGTCGGGTAAACCCCACCAGCCTGCCTCAGAGCCCGATTTGAAACTAATTGAGTGAGTTCAGGAGGTTGTGTTTCTGTTCGGGTACGACACTGAACGGAGACCACGATGGCCTGGACCGAACTCACCCGCAGCCAGCATGCCCGTGAGGGC
>NZ_JBDOQR010000029.1:0-57487 GCF_039839315.1 Phaeobacter sp. CAU 1743
ATCGAAGGATTGGGAAAAATCCATCGCCAGCGCGGCAGCTTGGGTCACAATCGCACACATCCGCCGCGTCACGCGGATGCTCGCAAGACAATGAATTCACTCGAAAAGTTTTGAATCAGACTCTAAGATGCGTGCGACGGGGCGCATGGCGGCGGGGATCTGGATCCCCCACATTGGCCCGGTAAAGGCGCAGGCCTTGACCGGCAACCCTTCGATCAGAGCGCGCAGCCCGATGGCGCCGCCCATGGAGTGAGCCAGCAGGAACCAGGGCTTCGGCAGGTCAAGCTGCTGCGCCAGTTGCACCACTGCTGCGACGTCCTGCTGAAAGTCGGGGAAATGCTGAACATGGCCAAGACGCCGGTCGTCCAGCATCCGGTCGGCCAGCCCCTGTCCGCGCCAGTCCACGGCCAGCGTCGCAAAGCCGCGCCGACCCAGGTCGATGGCTGCAGGGCCGTATTTTTCGATGTATTCGGTGCGTCCGGGAAAGATCAGCACCGTGCCCTTGATCGCCTCGCGCGGCAGACCATCGGGCAGCCAATGGCCCACGCGGATGCGCAGGCCATCTTCGGTGGTCACCCAATGGGCTTCTCCCCCTTCCGGACCATCGGCGATATCGCGAAAATACGGGGCAGGGGTCAGATCCATAGGGCGGGTCTCCATCATTCAGGTCGGTGTGGTCAGGCGAGGGCCGAGGCCAGTTTCATCGCGGTGCCCATGTCGCCGTCAACGCTCAGCTTGCCGGTCATGAAGGCGCTGGTGGGGTTAAGTTCACCGGACAGGATCGCCTCAAAGGTTTCGGCATCGGCGGACATGGTGACATCGGTTTCTTCGTCGCTGATCCGTGCACCGTCGCTGTCCAGCACGATCGGGCCCATGTCTTCGATCTGGAACTTGGCGCTGCCGTCAAAGCCGGCGGCATCTAGTTTTTCATTCAGGGCTGCGGCGGCTTGTGTCAGGGTGTCGCTCATCGGGTCTTCCTCGCTCATTTGCAGGGGCATCGCACTTTTATGTGAAGCTTTCGTCTACGGCACTGGAAAATGCGATGCACGGGGTTACACTGAGGGTCATCATGGTTGCAAATGTTCCGAACCTCAAAGCTATCGTGGCGGCAACGGCGCTGACAGTCACGTTTTCCCTGCCTTCGGCGGTTCTGGCACAGGTCGGAACCGGTGCCCCGGATGAGGCGGCGCTACTGGCAGAGCTGTCGGTGGCGGATCCCGCCGATGCCGCTGCCATCGATCGTGAGCTGCAGGCGCTGTGGCGCAAAAGCGGCTCGCCTGCGATGGATCTGCTGCTGACGCGCGGCGTCCGGGCGCTGGAGCGGGGCGACACAGAAGAGGCAATCGAGCATCTGACCGCGCTGACCGATCACGCGCCGGGATTCGCGCGTGGCTGGTATGAGCGGGCGCGCGCCTATTTCGTCATCGGCCTTTATGGTCCCTCGGTGGCGGATCTGGAGCATGCCCTGGCGCTGAACCCCAATAATTACGACGCGATCTACGCGCTGGGCACCATCTTTGAACAGTTCCGCGACCCCCAGAATGCCTATGCCGCCTATTTGCGCGCCAAGGCTATACATCCGACGCATCAGGAAGTAACCAAGGCGCTCGACCGATTGGCGCCCTTGGTCGAGGGCAAGGAACTCTAGGCCCCGACCGGGGCAGGGGCGGTGCTATGGCAAACGCATCACGGGTGACGGCGGTCCTGGGACCGACCAACACCGGCAAAACCCATTACGCAATCGACAGGATGCTGGGGTATCGGACGGGGATCATGGGATTCCCGCTGCGGCTGCTTGCGCGCGAGGTCTATGACAAGATCGTCGCGGCGCGCGGCCCTTCTGTGGTGGCGCTGCTGACCGGTGAAGAGCGGATCGTGCCGCCACGCGCGCAATACTGGATTTGCACCGTTGAGGCGATGCCAGAGGGGATGGGCTGTGACTTCCTCGCCATCGACGAAATCCAGCTTTGCGCCGATCCGGAACGAGGCCATGTCTTTACCGACCGGCTGCTGCGGGCGCGGGGCACCCATGAGACGCTGTTTCTGGGCGCCGATACCATGCGCGGGCCGATTCAAGCGCTGGTGCCGGGTGTGGAATTCGTGCGCCGGGAACGGATGTCCGATCTTGTCTATGCCGGATCGAAGAAAATCAGCCGGATGCCGCCGCGCACCGCTATTGTCGGCTTCTCGGTCGATAACGTTTATGCCATCGCCGAGCTGATCCGTCGCCAGAAGGGCGGCGCGGCGGTGGTGATGGGGGCGCTCAGCCCGCGCACCCGTAACGCGCAGGTGGCGCTCTATCAGAATGGTGAGGTCGACTATCTGGTGGCCACCGATGCCATCGGCATGGGGCTGAACCTTGATATCGACCATGTCGCCTTTGCCTCGACATCAAAATTCGATGGCCGCCGCATGCGGCCGCTGGCAGCAAACGAGCTGGCCCAGATCGCAGGCCGCGCCGGGCGCGGCATGAGCCACGGTTCCTTCGGGGTGACCGGCGATGCCCGCCCGCTGGATGAAGGCACGGCGCAGGCGATCATGGAGCACCGTTTCACGCCGCTGAAAAAGCTGAACTGGCGCTCCTCCGCGCTGCAATTCGGTACTGTCGAGGCGTTGATCCGCTCGCTTGAGGCGGCGCCGCAGGATGAATTCCTGATGAAGGCGCGCGAGGCCGATGACCTTGGCGCGCTGAAAGCATTGTCGCAGGATCCCGATATTCTGGCCCGGACCACCAATGCGCCTTCGGTGCGGCTGTTGTGGGATGTCTGCCGAATTCCCGATTTCCGTGGTATAAGCCATGCCGAACATGCGTCGCTGTTGCGGGGGATCTTCAATCACCTGCACGGCGGCGGCGTCGTGCCCGACGATTGGCTGGCCCGCCAGATCAAGCGGATCGACCGGACGGACGGAAATATCGATGCCTTGTCCAAACGGTTGGCATTTATCCGCACATGGACCTATGTGGCACAAAGGAAAGGCTGGCTGCGTGACGAAATCCATTGGCGGAATGAGACTCGCGCTGTAGAAGACAGGTTGTCGGACGCATTGCACGAACGTCTGACTGAAAAATTTGTGGACCGGCGCACATCCGTGCTCTTGCGCCGGCTCAAGCAGAAGGAGGCCCTTTTGGCCGAAGTGAATGACAAGGGTGAAGTGACCGTCGAAGGCGAATTCGTCGGACGGCTCGAAGGGTTCCGGTTCTCGCCTGACAAGGGCGCAGAAGGTGCTGAAGCGAAGGCGTTGAAATCCGCGTCTTTGCAGGCGCTCGCTCCGCATTTTCATCTGCGGGCAGACCGGTTCTACAATGCGCCCGATACCGAAATTGATTTTACCGAACAGGGTGGCCTCATGTGGGGCGACAGCGCCATCGGCAAATTGGTCGCCGGTGCCGATCCGCTGACCCCTGGCGTGCAGGTCTTTGTAGACGATGCAGCCGGGACCGAGGTTGCGCAAAAGGTCGAACGCCGCCTACAGCATTTCATCTCCCGCAAGGTTCAGTCGCTGTTTGAACCGCTGCTGAACCTGCAAAAGGACGAGGAACTGAACGGGCTGGCCCGTGGTTTTGCCTTCCGCATGGTCGAGGCGCTGGGCCTGCTGCCCCGCCACACCGTCGCGCAGGAGGTCAAGGATCTGGACCAGGACGCCCGTGGCGCGCTGCGCAAGCACGGTGTGCGGTTCGGTCAGTTCACCATCTTCATGCCGCTGCTGCTGAAGCCGGCGCCGACGCGTCTGCGTCTGGTGCTGTGGTCGCTGGCAAACGGGCTGCAGGACTTCCCCGAGGCACCGCCTCCGGGTCTGGTGACCGTGCCCGCGCTGAAAGACGCACCGCAGGGCTATGACACAATGTCCGGCTACCGCGAAGCGGGTGAGCGGATGATCCGCATCGATATGCTGGAACGGCTGGCCGACATGCTGCGCGCCGAAGACAGCCGCGGCGGTTTCGAAGCCAAGCCCGACATGCTGTCGATTACCGGTATGACGCTGGAGCAATTCGCGGACCTGATGCAGGGCCTTGGCTATCGCGCCGAAAAGGGCGAACGCGAAAAGGTCAAACCGGCGGATGCAGTTGTCGCTGAAACCGGCACGCCCGCGGCAGGCCAGCCTGTCATGGATGCCGCGGCGGACGCGGAAAATACCCCGGCTGCTGCGCCTGCGGGTGAGGGCGCTGCGCCTGCCGCAGATGTGGTGCCTGAAGCCGCCGCCATCGCCGACGAAGGTGTGGCGCCGGTTGCGGAAACCGGTTCGGATGCTACAGCGGAAGAACCCGTGCCTGAGGTCGCCGAGAATGAAACCCCGGTGGGTGAAGCGGCAGATGCCTCTGTTGAGGCGCCTGAAGTCGAGATCTTCTATACTTTCACCTGGGGCGGTCGTGCCCGTCAGGGCGGCAACCGCGGTCAGCGCCGTGGCCAGCAAGGCCAGGACGCCCGTGGCAATGCCGGTGGCGGCAAGGGCAAACCCCGCGGTGCCAAAGGCGGCGCCGGTGGCGGCAAACCCGGTGGCAAGAAAGGCGGACGTCCTCAGCAGCAGGGCGGCAAGACCTATTCTGCCCGCCCGCCGAAGAAAGAAAAGAAGATCGATCCCGACAACCCCTTCGCCGCGGCGCTGATGGGGCTGAAACAGGGCGACTGATCCGGCCATGCAGGAGGGCGCGGCAAAGATCCGTATCGATAAATGGCTGTGGCATGCGCGGTTTTTCAAAACCCGCAGCCTGGCCGCGAAACAGGTCAGCGCCGGTCACGTCCGCCTGAATGCCGACAAGATCTCGAAACCGGCTCAGAACGTCACCCCGGGTGACGTTCTGACCTTTCCGCAGGGGCGGCAGATTCGGGTTGTCCGTGTCGAAGCCATCGGCGAACGGCGCGGACCGGCGCCTGAAGCACAAACCCTGTATTTCGACATGACCGAAAAACAGGAAAGCGTTCCGGCCAATCCGCGCTTTGAGGGAAAGGGCCGCCCTGATAAGAAATCTCGCAGGGCGCTTGATCTTACCCGCAGGGGCGACATCCATTGACATCTTGAAGATGGCGCCGCTCTGGATTAGCTAGACGCCAAACAGAAAACGGGACCTGGCACTATGACCTATGTCGTTACGGAAAACTGCATCGCCTGCAAATACACCGATTGTGTTGAGGTCTGCCCTGTAGACTGTTTCTACGAAGGCGAGAACACGCTTGTCATCCACCCGGATGAATGCATTGACTGCGGTGTCTGCGAACCGGAATGTCCGGCCGACGCGATCCGTCCGGATACCGAGCCGGACATGGACAAATGGGTCGAGTTCAACCGCAAGTACTCCGAAATGTGGCCGGTGATCGTCTCCAAGAAAGACCCGATGCCCGGCGCAGAAGACCGCGACGGCGAAGAGGGCAAGATGGAGAAATACTTCTCCGAAGCTCCTGGCGAGGGCGGCTGAGCAGCTGAGCTCTGCCAGTTGATCCTCTGGTTTTCACGCGATTCGCGGGTTTTTGCCTCATTTGGGTGTGGCAGCATGTGAAACGCATAGATTAGGTCCGAATCGCCTATAACACGCAGGTGTTTGCCCGGCGTTGTAAGGGTGCCTTCCGAATACCCCGATTTTGTGGTATGATCTGTCTCCGAGATGAACAGAACACGAGATGTTGCCCGACTGTTTGAATGCCCATTCATGCATTACGGGCAGATTTTCTGCGACTATCGCGTGGCGCGCGGATCACTGTAAGTGAGCCGGTGACCACTCTTTGTCGTTGTCGTGCCGGAACATGCATCCGGCTTATTGCGAGGAAAGACCTGTATGACAAAATCGAAGAAGCTCGAATTCCGCCCCAATGAGTATGTGGTTTACCCGGCGCATGGTGTCGGCCAGATCATCTCGATCGAGGAGCAGGAAGTGGCCGGCTTTGCGCTGGAGCTTTTCGTAATCACCTTTGAAAAGGACAAGATGACCCTGCGGGTGCCGACCAACAAGGCGGTCGAAGTGGGCATGCGCTCGCTCAGCTCTCCCGATGTGATCAACCAGGCCATGAAGACCCTCAAGGGCAAGGCCAAGGTCAAGCGGGCCATGTGGTCCCGCCGCGCGCAGGAATACGAACAGAAGATCAACTCCGGCGATCTGATCGCCATCGCCGAAGTGGTCCGCGACCTGCACCGCACCGACGATCAGCGCGAGCAAAGCTATTCCGAGCGTCAGCTGTACGAGGCGGCGCTGGAGCGTCTGACCCGCGAAGTGGCTGCCGTTGCCGATGGTGACGAAATCTCGGCTGCTAAACAGGTGGATGAGGTTCTGACCTCACGCGCTGCTGCGGCCTGAGGCTGCCGGAAACAGCCGGACACCGAAAGACACATGCAAAAACAAAGGGCCGCGCCGGGTTGCGCGGCCCTTTGTTTTTCCGGATGTTTTGTTGAGCCAGGATTGGGGCAGAGCAGGGGCACAGCGGGCATGCAGAACCTGAAGAAACGCATCAACACCCTTTACGAGGGCGCCTCGCCCGGTGCGGTGCGGTTCCGCTATGGCATCATTATCTTTGATGCGCTGTCGATCCTGTTCTTCATTGCCACGGCGCATGTCGATCATGGCCCAGTGTTGATCGCGATCAGCCAGCTGCTCGGCGTTATCATCGGGCTGGATCTGGCGGCGCGGCTGTGGATCGCCCGTAACCGCAAGGCCTTCCTGTGGCAGATCTATACGCTGGCCGATGTGACGGTGATCGTGACCCTGCTGCTGGATCCGTTGTTCTCCGGCAGCCTGGCTTTTTTGCGGATCCTGCGGGCGCTGCGGCTCATCCATTCCTACCATCTGCTCCGCGACCTGCGCCGCGACAGCGAATTCTTCCGCCGTAACGAGGATGCGCTTCTGGCCGGGGTCAACCTCTTCGTGTTCATCTTTGCCACCGCCATGGCGGTGCTGATCTTCTTTATCGATGAGACTCAGACCCAGTCGCCCTATGTGGATGCGCTCTATTTCACCGTTGCGACGCTGACCACCACCGGGTTTGGCGATATCACCATGGCCTCTCCGGCGGGCAAGATGTTTTCGGTTTTTGTCATGGTGGTGGGGGTGGCGCTGTTCGTGCGTCTGGCGCAGGCGATCTTTCAGCCGCAGAAGGTGCGCTATACCTGTCCGACATGTGGCCTGACGCGGCACGATATCGATGCGGTCCATTGCAAGCATTGCGGCGAACAGCTGAAGATCCTGACCACCGGCGTCGAGTGACCCCTCAGAGCGTCAGCAAAACCAGCAGGCCGGTAAGCTCGCACAGTTGCTGGGTCGCGCCCAGAATATCGCCGGTCTGACCGCCGATCTTGGCCCGCGACAGCGCGCCAAGACCTGCCGTGACCAGCGCCATGATCACGGCCACGGCCAAGAGCTGCGACAAGGCGATGAATGGCAGCGCCAGACCCAGTGCCAGAACCCCGCCCAGCACAACGGGCAGGGCGCGGGGGCGTCCGACGCTGCGAGACAGGCCATCGGCGCGCGCATGGGGCAAGGCGTACATCAGAACCGGCATGGCAGCCCGGCTGAGCATGGCCAGCGCCAGCAGCGGCCAGGGGCCTGCGGTCTCCAAAAGGGCGGCCAGCGCCACCCAGCGCAGCCCCAGCCCAAGGATCAGCGCCAGCACCCCATAGGTGCCGATCTGGCTGTCCTTCATGATCTCCAGCCGACGCGCCTGCTCGAACCCGCCCCACAGCCCATCGGCGGTGTCGGCTAGGCCATCCTCGTGCATGGCGCCGGTGAGCAGGATCTGCACTGCCAGCGCCAGCCCGGCGGCAACCAAAGGCGGCAGGCCAAGCGTGAGGGCCAGGCTGGCCGCAATCGCGGCGGGCAAGGCGACGGTGACGCCCGCCAGCGGAAAAGCCCAGACTGCTGCCGATTGCCGTTTGAACGCCTCTGCCGACAGGTGCGGCAGGGGTAGTCGGGTCAGCAGAACCAGCGCCAGGGGAATGTCGGCTGCGCGGATGTCGGTTTTTCGCATTTGCGGGCCTCTTGCGGGACTTGCAGCGGGGGGGCGAGCGGTTAAACAGGTGCCCAATCGCTTTACCCGCGTACCGTAACCCTATGCAACGAGGCTGATCCATGCTGCCCCAGATATCTTCTCTTGATGACTTTCGTGCCCAGCTTGGTGCGGCACCGGCAGCAGATGCCTCCGCAACGCAGGGCGCCGAGGCGCGCAATGGGCAGCTGACCAAACCACCCGGGGCACTGGGGCGGCTGGAGGACCTTGCGATCTGGTATGCGGGCTGGCGCGGCAGCGACCGACCAGCCATTACCGCGCCGCAGGTGATCGTCTTTGCCGGTAATCACGGCGTTACGGGGCAGGGTGTGTCTGCTTTTCCGGCCGAGGTGACCGCCCAGATGGTCCTGAATTTCGAACATGGCGGGGCGGCGATCAATCAGCTCGCCGAATTCGCCGGAGCGCGCATGGATGTGCATGCGCTGGACCTTGACCGGCCAACGCAGGATTTCACCAAGGCCCCCGCGATGAGCGAGGCTGAGCTGCTCAGCGCCTTGCAGGCGGGTTGGGAGGCGGTGGACCCCACGGCGGATCTGCTGGTGGTGGGCGAAATGGGCATCGGCAACACCACCGCTGCGGCGGCCCTGTCCTGCGCGTTGTTCGGCGGCGCTGCAGCCGAATGGACCGGGCGTGGCACCGGCGTCGATGATGCCGGGCTGGCCAACAAGAGCCGGGTGGTGGCCGAGGGCGTCGCCCTGCATGGTCCCCAGATCAAGGATGGTCTGGATGCGCTGGCATGTCTTGGCGGGCGTGAGATTGCCGCCATGGCCGGTGCCATCGCGGCGGCCCGGATGCTGCGCATTCCGGTGATCCTGGATGGCTATATCTGCTGTTCCGCAGCGGCCTGCCTGCTGAAAACGCATGAGGGCGCGCTCGATCACGCGGTGGCGGGCCATAAGGGCGCAGAGGCGGCGCATGTGATGTTGCTTGAAAAGCTGGGCAAGGAGCCGCTGCTTACCTTGGGACTGCGCCTTGGCGAAGGCTCTGGTGCGGCTCTGGCGATTCAGATCCTGAAAGGCGCCATCGCCTGCCACAGCGGTATGGCAACCTTTGCAGAGGCGGGCGTTACCGACGGCTAATGGGCCCTCAGCCGGGCGATCTGGCCGCGATCAGGAGGACTTTTGGTCCTTCTGCTCGGCCAGTTCCAAAAGGGCCGTCTCCAGATCCTTTTCCAGCTCGCGCGCGGGCGATATAGGCCTTGTTTTCACTGGCCGGAGTGCCGGGCACCCAGTGCTTGGCCAGTTCGCGGATGGTCAGGCGGTCATGGGCATAGAAGGTCTGTTCGGCCTGCGCGGCCTCATATTCGCTGAGGCCGATCCGCTCCAGCACGTAACGCCCGGCACGCAGGGAGCTATCGAACATTTCCCGCACGATGTCATTGGCACCGGCCTGATACAGGTCGAAAACATGATGCCGGTCATAGGCCCGGGCGATGATGTGGATATCGGGGTAGTTGCGCCGCACATAGTCCACCAGTTTCACGGTGTTCTCCGGATCATCCAGCGCGACCACAAGGATCTTGGCCTTTGCAATGCCGGCGGCCTTCAGCAGCTCGGGCCGGGTCGGATCGCCAAGAAAGCTTTTGACGCCGAAACGGCGCATCAGTTGAACGGCTTCCATGTCGTTGTCGAGCAGCACCGTCTTGAAGCCGCTGGCGCGGACCAGCCGGTTGACGATTTGGCCAAATCGGCCGATGCCGGCAATGATCACGGGGCCTTCCTCGTCGATTTCATCCGGGGCATGCTCCACCCGCGCCTCGCCCAACCGTTTGGACAACAGGTCATAGGCAATGAACAGCAGCGGCGTGATCAGCATCGACAGGGCGATGATCAGTAACAGTTTTTCCGACAGGGCGGGCGGGATAACGTTGAGCTGCCGGGAAAAGGCAAGCAGCACGAAGCCGAATTCACCTGCCTGCGCCAGCCCCAGCGTGAACAGCCAATGTGCCCGGCGGCGCAGGCCGAAGGCGCGGCCGACGAAATAGAGCACCAGCCCCTTGGCGACGATCACCAGCAACGCGAGGCCGATCAGATCGCCGGGGCTGGCGAGAAACAGGCGGTAGTTGATCCCGGCGCCGACGGTGATGAAGAACAACCCCAGAAGCAGCCCCTTGAAAGGGTTGAGGTCGCTTTCCAGCTCGTGCCGGAACTCGGAGTTGGCCAGAACCACACCGGCCAGAAAGGCACCAAGCGCCGGGGACAGGCCGACCAGCGTCATCAGGAAGGAGATTCCGACCACGATCAGCAGCGCCAGCGCGGTATACATTTCCCGCAGGTTGGAGGCATGAATAAAGCGGAACAGCGGGCGGGTCAGATAGATCCCGGCCAGGATGATAAAGGCAACAGCGGCAATGGTGATCAGGGTCACGGCCCAGCCGGGCATGCCTTCAACCAGAGACAGCGAGCCATGCCCACCGTTGTGACCGGCCTCGGCGGCGCGCTGGATCGACCCGTCGGAGCCGATTTGCGGGCCACCGGTGGTCGCCAGCAGCGGCAGGAAAGCAAGGATCGGAATGACGGCGATGTCCTGCGTCAGCAGCACCGAGAAGCTGGCCCGTCCGCCGCCGGTCTGCATCAGGCCCTTTTCCGACAGGGTCTGCAGCACGATCGCGGTTGAGGAAAGCGATAGCGCGAGGCCGATTGCAAGGCTCACCTGCCACGGCTCCCCGGCGGCCATGGCAGCGCCCATCAGGGCCAGGGTACTGAACAGGACTTGCAAACCGCCAAGACCCAATAGCTTGTGCCGCATGGCCCAGAGTGCCCGCGGCTCAAGCTCCAGGCCGATCAGGAACAGCATCATCACGACGCCAAATTCGGCAAAATGCTGCAGGTCCTGGGTTTCAGAGCCGACAAAGCCGAAGACTGGTCCGATCAGGATGCCAGCTGCAAGATATCCCAGCACCGAACCGAGCCCCAAGCGCGCTGCGATGGGGACCGCGATGACGGCGGCGGCGAGGTAAATCGAGGCTTGGTAGAGAAACGCGTCCATGCCGAAGGTATGGCAAGCGACAGCCGCCTTGGCAACGGGTTAGGGCGACTTGGGGATGTAGGCCGGGCCTATTGCGCCTGTTCCGCGACAGGCCCGGGCATGGTGTTATTTCTCGTGGATGCGGATGTCGCCGGACAGTTTCTCGATCCGCTCCAGCCGCTCGGAAATCCGGCGCTGGAAGACGCCAAGTTGGTCGATGATGTCCGACAAGGTTTCGCCCGACTCAGGGAGGCGCGCGCTTTCGATCTTACACAGCACCCGGGTCGAGCTGAGGCCAAGGAACTGGCGGTGCATGACCTGGCAGGCGTGCATGATTCTGTCTGCTTCGCGGTTGACGTCTTCCTGGCCGACGCGTTTGCGGTCCAGCTGGTCATTCACGATCTGCTTCAGAACGGCGCGTTCATGCGCCATATCGATCTCGCCCAGGGCGCGGCGTTCCATGCTCAGCTGTTGGTCGCACTCCTGCAGCATGCGGGTGATGCATTGCACCATCAGGCTGGTGTTGACGGTGGATTTGATGGTGGCAAAGGTGCTGTTTTCGCCCATCACATGGGCGGCGAACCAATCGGACATCTCTCGCGACATGGAACCGTAGTTCTGGGACAGGACGGTGACTGGACCGCCGGCGGGTTCGATACGCGATGCGATGACCCGCAGATTGTGGGGGATCGTGTGCATAGCGTCGAAATCCTTGACCAGACCTTCGGTCTGATCAACCAGGACCTGGGCGTTGTCGAGCATTCGGGCAAGCGCCAGCAGCGTTTCGTCCATCGGGTTCCCGAGGGCCGCATCGCGGGCCTTGAATTCCTCGCACAGAGCATGGGCTGCGAATTGATCGTAGTCTTCAAACCCTTTGCTGCGCACCCATTCCATCATGATTTCGGCGCTTTCGTCGGGGGAGAGGCCTTCCTGCTCTTCCGCCACGCGCATCGTCTCGTAGATGGTCTGCACCTCCTCAAAGACCGGGCTGGTCGGCTTGATCCGGGCTGAGAGATAGCCATCCTTGTGGGGCACCACGACGGCGAAGACCCAATAGTACAGGCCGTCCTTGGCCAGGTTCTTGACATAAGCGCCGATGGTTTTGTCGGCCTTAATGGTGTCCCAGAACAGCTTGAACACGCCACGTGGCATATCCGGGTGGCGGATCACCTTGTGCGGTGCGCCGATCAGTTCAGGCCAATCGTAATCGGCAACCCGCCGGAAAATATAGTTTCCGGCCTCAATAACTCCGCGCTTATCGGTGCGAGAGAAAAACACTTCGTTCAATTTGAACGGGGCTTCTCCGCTGGACGGGCGGGTTTCAATACGGCGGTCGACAAATGACATTAGGTGTTCCCAGCTTTAGGCATGCGCAATGCATCTTTAGCGTGAGAATCTTCCCGTATCGTTAAGTCGGCAGGGGCGCATCGCGTTTTAACTGCGCCATTACGATCTGGCTTTGCACCCGCGCAACGGCTGGGTGTGTCAGCAGAACATCGTGGATCAGCGTGTTCAGCGCCTCAAGGTCGCGGCAATAGACCCTCAGCAGGTAGTCGGCCTCGCCGGTCATGGTCCAGGCTGAAGTGATTTCGGCTCGGGTGCTGACCAGCCGGGCAAAGCTGGCCGATTGTTCCGGGCCGTGGCTGCCCAGATGCACCTGTACAAATCCTTGCACCGCCAGCCCCAGTTTCGCCGCATCCAGCCGCGCCGCGTAACCCTGGATATACCCTTCGGCCTCCAGCCTTTGCCGCCGCCGTCCGGCCTGACTGGGTGACAGGTTCAAAAGCTCCCCCAGCTCCTGTGCCGTGAGGTGGGCGTTCTTCTGCAACGCGGCCAGAAGGCGGGTGTCGGTAGAATCGAGCATATGCGTGGTATTCCCGAAAAGGCTGGAAAGTATGCGGTAAGTGCGCATGCAATCCTAGCAGGAGGCCAATGAATGCGCAAACACTGCGTATCGAACGCGCTATCTTTATAGCAGAAATGAAACGCGCAATCAGGAGGAGCACCCATGGGTCCGTTCCCGCACAATGCCCCGAAATCCGTTATCAGCGAAGAGAACCCCGCAGGCACCGATGGTTTTGAATTCGTCGAGTTCGCCAGTCCGGAGCCGCAGGAGCTGCGCGACCTTTTCACCAAGATGGGCTACGAGCTGGTGGGCCGCCACAAGACCAAGCCGGGGATCGAACTGTGGCAGCAGGGCGATATCACCTATATCCTGAACGCCGAAAAGGGCAGCTTTGCCGAGAAGTTCGTCGAAGAGCACGGCCCCTGCGCCCCTTCGATGGGCTGGCGCGTTGTGGATGCGCAAAAGGCATTTGATCACGCTGTTGCCAAGGGCGCCGAGCCTTATGAAGGCGATGACAAGACCATGGATGTGCCCGCGATCAAGGGCATCGGCGGCTCGCTGATCTACTTCATCGACCAGTACTATGAGACCTCGCCCTACAACGAGGAATTCGAGTGGCTGAAACAATCCAAGCCGCGCGGCGTGGGCTTCTATTACCTCGATCACCTGACCCACAATGTCTACAAGGGCAACATGGACAAGTGGTTCAAGTTCTACGGCGAGTTGTTCAACTTCAAGGAAATCCGCTTTTTCGACATCGAAGGCAAATTCACCGGTCTTCTGAGCCGCGCGCTGACCTCGCCTTGCGGCCGTATCCGTATCCCGATCAACGAGGATCGTGGCGAGACCGGCCAGATCGTCGCCTACCTGAAAAAGTACAAGGGCGAAGGCATCCAGCACATCGCCGTGGGTACCGAGAACATCTACGACTCCACCGACGAGATTTCCGAGCGTGGCATCAACTTCATGCCGGCCCCGCCGGAAACCTACTATGACCTCAGCCATGACCGCGTCGTGGGCCACGAAGAGCCGATCGAGCGCATGAAAAAACACGGTATCCTGATTGACGGCGAAGGCGTCGTGGATGGCGGTGAGACCAAGATCCTGCTGCAGATCTTCTCCAAGACCGTGATCGGCCCGATCTTCTTCGAATTCATCCAGCGCAAGGGCGACGATGGCTTTGGCGAGGGCAACTTCAAGGCGCTGTTCGAATCCATCGAGCAGGAGCAGATCAACAACGGCGAAATCCAGGCCGCCGAGTAATCTGGCGCGGATCCGGGGCTGCCTTTGGCGGTCTCGCGGTCTGGTCTGATTGTGTAAAGAGTGATTGGACCGGCTCCTGTTTGGGGGCCGGTTTTTTCATGTCGGTAGCGCATGTGAATGTGCGGTAGAGGACATGATGCCAGGTGGTTAGCGCAACACTGGCTCTTGCATGCCTTCGTGAGGAGTTTGTGGGGAGGCAGGGAGGAACGGCGAAAAGAACCGGCTGCAGGCCAGTATTACTCGGGCATTTCCAGCGTGTGGTTGCGGCCGCTTTTCTGGTATTGCAGCCGGGCATCGCCGATGGCGACGACACGGCCACCATCCAAACGGTCGCCGACTTGGACCTTGCGATAGCGGCCACTCGGCAGGCGCACCAGTGCGCGACGGTCGGCAGAGGTGCCATAGACGCCGATCAGGTTCAGGCGGCGCAGGTTGATCGCATTGGTGATGGTAGCCTGCCGCGACACCGAGGCCGAGCTGGGCAGGCGCGGGGTAACGGTGGCAGGCACGGCTGCGGCGGTGGCCACTGCTGAGGTGCTGCGCTGCGCCCGGTCAACAATGTTGGAGAAATTCGTCGGCCGCGCCCGCGGGGTGACAGAGGTGGCAACAGCCAGTGCCGTGGCGGGTTGGCTTTCCTGTTCTTCGGTCTTCAGCGAGGCCGGGCGGATGCGCGGGCGCAGGCTGGCCAGCTCGGCGCGGCTGCGCCCGCCCAGCTGTGCCCGTTCCACCTGTTCGGTGAGGTCGGCGGGCCGGGCACGCGGGCGCAGTTGCGACAGGGCTTCAAGCCGGGCCGCTTCGGCCTCTGCGGCTGCTGCCGCCTCGGCCACGGCGGGGTCGATACGTTCCGGTGTAGGCGGTGGCACGACCGGCGGGCGGCCCAGGAAAACCATCACGCCGTCGGGGTTCACGGTGCCTTCGGGCGTGGCTTCGACGAGCCCGCGCCGGTCCAGCGCGATGGCGCTGCCTGCGGCAGCGGGAGAGCTGACGACATCCGGGGCGTCATCGGTGCTCGCATCCGGTTGCGGTGGCAGCGCGACGGCGTCCTGCGACAGGTCGGTATCGTCGATCGAGGCCACATAGATATCGTCCAGATCCACCACCGCCGGGACCTGCGCGATTTCGGGCACCGCCTGCCAGATGCCGGTGGCGGCATATTGCGCGGCCTGCTCCAAGGCGCGGTCTTCGGCGCTGAGAGCTTCAGGTGCTGTTTCGGTCGCGGTGTCATCCAGCACACCATCGGCGATGGCTTCGGGGTCAAGCCGTGCGGTCTCGATATCGGCTTGATTCTGCGCGTCTGCAGTACCGGGGGTGTCCTCGGTGTCGGGAAGGAAGGTCACACCCGGGTCCGGCTGGTCCGGCAGGGCGCTAACCTGCGGCGCAATGGGCCGGTCTTCGGTGTCTGCCGTCAATACATCTGCCGGTATGGTTTCAGCAGGCTCCGCGGAGGCCAGCGGCACAGAAGGTGCTTCGTCCGGGATCTCTGGCACTGTGGTTTCTGCCGGAGTTGCATCGCCTGGCTGCGGTGCCTCTGGTTCCGCTGCCGGTTCCGGCGTGCTGCCCCGCAGGGGGGTATCCTCGGCAGCGGGCTGATCCGAGAACCGGCCAAACAATCCGCCCGGGGACACAAAGGCGAGCGCGGCGACGGTCACCATGAAAACCACCAAGAGGACCGTCAGGACCAGTCCCATGTTGCGCGGTTTTGTCGGGGTGCGGCTTGGTGCCGGTTTTCCGGATCCGGCTTTCTTTCCCAACAGGCGGGCCAGCAAACCCGGAACTGCGCTCTCGCCTTTGCCGCTTTGCGGCTGGCCTGGCGGTGGCGTGATCGGGGTTGCAGGCGCCGCGCTGGCAGAGTCGGGCTGTTTCTTAGAGACCGGAGCGGCAGGCCCATTGGGGGTACCGGTTTTCTGCGGTCCCTGACCCCCTTTCTGAGCGGTGATCTTGTGATCGGCCACCGGCGTCGGTGCTGCGCGGGTGGCGCCAGCGAGGGCAGGGGCCGCAGCGCCGCTGTCGGCCTTCCGGCGCCGGGTGCTGAAACCCATGGCCGGTCCCTGATCTTCGCCGGGGTCTTCCTCTGCTGCGCCCTCGGCGCCAGCCTTCGCAGAGATTTCGATCCGCGGGGACTTATCCCCGGCAGTCTTGTCCTCGGGGCGTAGAGGCTGGGCCTCGGTCTTGCCATCATCGGGCGTTTCCGCCTGCGTATCAGCAACGGAAACAGCGTCTTTGTCGGCGCCTTGTTCAGGGATACCCGGTTTTGCGGCTGGATTTTCCTCAACAGTCTCCGGGGCCGGTTCCTGAGATTCATCCGGCGCCCCTGCTGCAGGCGCTGCTTCGTCGGCAGGGACTGGATCTGCCTCGGCGGCGGCTTCGGTTTCTTTTCCGGCAGGCTCGCCAATCTTCTTGGCCTGCGGCGCGATCTCTTCGGCGGCTTTGGGCGCACGCGGAATGACCGGCCCGATGTCGACGACAGCGATGCCATCCGGCTCGATCGGGGCATCTCCGATCGCGGTGGAGGCGCCAAAGAACGGCTCCCCGAGAAATTCCATGTCGCCGGGTACGGCCACGAAACTGGCCGGGATGAACCCGTGTTCCAGCGCGAAGCCTTCGGCCTCTTCCAGGGTTTCGCGGGCGACGGCTGCCACATGGGTCAGCGGCCCGTCTTCGGAGATATCAAAGGACAGATCCGCCACCGCGTAGGGCGTGGCGCCTTCCAGCGCCTTTTTCGCCATCTCACGCCGGGTGGGAGCGTCGGCAGTACCGGTTTCAACGGTCAGATAACGGATCTGATCGTTCGGAATCACCACCTTGCAACAGGTGGAGCCGCCCTCCGCCAGCGCCTCCCCGGCTGTGCGCAAATCGGCCAACGCCCGAGGCAGATCCGGGTGGCTCAGCGGCACCTTGCCAATATTGCGCCAACCGCCGGCGGCGCGGCGCAGAAAGGCAATGCCTTCCGAAGACAGAGAGAGAGCAAACCCCGGTTTCATAGTGCGGTCAAACCATCCAAATTCCTTGTGCCCGGACCGCTAAGTGCCCGTCTGGCCTTGCGGGCAGACCTTAAAGCACGAGTTCGCCGAGGAAAAGGAAAAGACGGGAAGAGCCCTTGTCTGTGGCAAGGAAACGCTCCCATCTTGGGGCACAACACAGGAGACGCTGAGATGAAGACAAAGGCGATACTTGCATCATTGATGATCTGGACCTGCTCCACCGGGGCGGTGCTGGCCGAGGCTGCGGCCCCGCGCCAGATCGTGGTCACCGGAGAGGCCCGGACCGAGGTTGCACCGGACCGGGCAACCATCACCCTTGGCGTCACCGCCGAGGCGGAAGAGGCCGCTGTCGCCATGCGCCAGGTGTCAGATGACATGACGGCGGTGATCGCGGGGCTGCGAGAAGCTGGCATTGTCGCAGAGGACATGCAGACCCAGTCTATCTCGATTGATCCGGTCTGGAGTTCCCGGCGTGTGTCCGATGGCCGGGAACAGCGCGAAATCACCGGTTTTGTTGCCTCCAATACGCTGGCGGTCCGGGTGCGGGAGCTGGACAATCTGGGTCCGGTTCTGGACCGGGTACTGGCCGCCGGAGCCAATAATTTCAGAGGTTTGAGCTTTGGCGTTGCGGATTCTGCTGCGGTCATTGACCAGATCCGTGGCGATGCGGTGCGCGATGCCATCCGCAAGGCGCGGCAACTGGCCGAAGCGGCTGAGATGGAGCTGGGGCCGGTACGCTCGATTACCGAACATGGCGGCAGTGGCGGTCCGCGTCCGATGAAGATGATGGAAATGGCCCGCTCATCGTCGATGCCGGTCGAGGCGGGAAGCCTTGGTTTTGAACACAGCGTATCGGTGGTCTTTGACCTGCGGGTGCCGGGTTTGGAATGACACTGGTAGCGGACAAAGTACGTGCCAGATATGAAAAGGCCGGGCGATTTTCCCGGCCTTTGTTGTGTTTGCAAACTGCGGCGCGGGATCAACCGCAGGCTTTGGTCAGGGCCTGATCCAGATCAGCGATCAGGTCATCGGGATCTTCGATGCCGATGGAAATGCGCACTACGTTGGGGCCTGCACCGGCCGCTTCCTGCTGCTCGGGTGTCAGCTGGCGGTGGGTGGTCGAGGCCGAGTGGATGATCAGCGAGCGGGTGTCGCCGAGATTGGCCACATGGCTGAAGATATCCAGCGCATCGACCAGCTTGATGCAGGCCTCATAGCCGCCTTTCACCGCGAAGGTGAACAAGCCGCTGGTGCCCTTGGGGTAGCAGGCCAACGCCCGTTCGTAATAGGGCGAAGAGGGCAGGCCGGCATAGGTCACGTAATCAACGCGATCATCCTGCTCCAGCCAGCTGGCAACCTTGATGGCATTGTCACAATGGCGCTGCATGCGCAGGGACAGGGTTTCGATGCCCATCAGCGTGTAATGCGCCGCCTGCGGGTTCATCGTCATGCCCAGATCGCGCAGCCCGATGGCGATGCCGTGGAAGGTGAAGGCCAGCGAGCCAAAGGTCTCGTGGAACTTCAGCCCGTGATAGGCCGGTTCCGGTGCCGACAGGGACGGGAACTTGTCCGAGGCGGACCAGTCGAAATTGCCGGAATCGATCACCGCGCCGCCGGTGACGGTGCCATTGCCGGTGAGGTATTTGGTGGTGGAATGCACCACCAGCGCGGCACCCTGGGAAATCGGGTTGCACAGGTATGGCGTGGCGGTGGTGTTGTCGACGATCAGCGGCACCCCCGCGGCGTCGGCCACATCGGCCAGGGCGCGGATGTCGGTGACATAGCCGCCCGGGTTGGCGATGGATTCGCAGAACACCGCGCGGGTGTTCTCATCAATGGCATCACGCACGGCGTCCAGATCGTCGGTGTCGACAAAGGTCGCCGACCAGCCAAAGCGTTTGATGGTCTGGCTGAACTGTGTGACGGTTCCACCATAAAGCCGGGTTGAGGCAACCACGTTGCAGCCCGGCGCCATCAGCGGGAACAGGGCCAGGATTTGCGCCGCATGGCCGGAAGAGCAGCAAACCGCGCCGACGCCGCCTTCAAGCGTGGCCAGACGTTCTTGCAGCACCGCGACCGTGGGATTGGTCAGGCGCGAATAGATATAGCCGACTTCCTGCAGGTTGAACAAAGCGGCCGCATGGTCCGCGTCGCGAAAGACGTAAGAGGTGGTCTGGTAAATCGGGGTCTGGCGGGCGCCAGTGGCCGGATCTGGTCGTGCACCGGCATGAATTTGCAATGTATCAAAGCCGTAGCTGGGGGCATCGGTCATATGTCTCTCTCCCTGAAATCGTGACTTGCCACAGGTGTAGGGCAGCACGGGCGCCCACACAACGCAAACCGGTGAAATCGGGACAGGCTACCTGCAACCCGCGCAGGTCGTGGGAAATTATTCCTGGCCTTTGCCGGGCAGGCCGTCCTGAGAAGGGGATGGAGCCTCTGGCATTGGCTCCGTAACACATGCGGTCCAAGTGAATGCAGCGCCGGGGCGGGGGCCGCGGCGCTGCATGGGGGCATTCTTCGTGAGAAGCGGGCCTAGTGGAAAGAGGGGCCCTGATGCTCGATACCTGTGGGAGGGGTCTGCCCCCAGATCGGGGCGGCATCGGCGGCAAGAGCGGCATCCGCCTGCGGTGCGGGGCGCAGGTTCCAGGCCGGGTGCATCCAGACGGCAGCCTGATCGGCTACTTTTGTGCGCAGCTCGTCCTCATGGACCGACAGGCTCAGCTGTGCGGAATCGTGCTGGGCGGTCACGGCAAACTGCAGCCCCGGCCAGGCCTTGGCGGGCTGATCCAGCAGATAGGCCGTTCGGCCCCAATGGCCATCAGAGGCCAGTCCGTTGTCCACCTGAATTCCCGGAGCCAGCTCCATCTCGAAGCTGACAAGCACGGCCTGCAGGGTGCCTGCCACCGTGCAGGTCAGATCCGCCGTGGTGCGGGCCGGTTTGAGGCTGGGCCGGGTGAAATCGAAGTGGAACAGCTCCGTCGTCGGCCCCAGCGGGCGCAGGTTGCAGGCCGCGAAATCGTTCGGGGTGATCTGCGCAACGCGGGCAAAGGCGTGAAAGGCACTGAGATCAAAGCCTTCCGCCCGTTGCGGGCGCCACAGATCAAGCAACTGATCGCTTTCCACGGCTTGCGCCACCAGGGTACCGCGTTCGGGGATGGCGCGCGCCTCGGGCTTGGCCAGAGCGCCCATGGCATGGGTCAGTGTTGCCAGCGCGCCTTCGCCCAGAAGGACCGTGTCGACGATTTCCGAAATCACCACATCTGCCGCTTCTGGCATGTCCTCACCAATGACGATCTCATGCGACCATTTCGGGATCACGGTGATGCGGTCAGAGAGACCATTGTCAGCGATGACGCGAGTTGCGGCCTCGGCGATCAGCGGCTGCTGTTCGCAGGTGTAGACGTGTTTCGCCCCAGCGCGCGCGGCCAGCATCGCCGTCAGACCGGCGCCGCAGCCGATGTCCAGCACCACATCGCCCGGTTTTACCTTCGCTGCGATCGCCTTGGCATAGGCGCTGTTGCGGGCCGTATCCGCCAGCATCGGGAAATGCCAGCGCGGCACGAACATCTGATGCAGCCGTTCCTGGAAAATCTGCGCCTCGTGGTTCCGGGGATCAAGCGCAAGGGCCTGGGACAGGACCTGCGAGGTCTGAATGCCGCCATCGGCAAGGGATTCAGATTTTGCGCGTTCTACGAGTAGTTCTGCAATTTCAGCAGCTTGAGGATTTTTGTCCTGAGAAGAATTGGGTGTCTGTTCTGCAACCAACTTATATTTTCCCTTTTTTGAGGCAAATTGCTTCCGTTCGGCATATTCACCATGCGCGTCTAACAAACGGTAAAGTTCGCCCTGACGATTTTGTGATCCGAGTGCGGGGCCTCGGAGGGCCTGGCTTGTCGCGGCGCAAAGCAGGTCGGCTTGGCCGACCTGGCTTCTCAGGGATGTTCAGATCAGAGGTCGAGCTCGACTGTATCAGAGCCGCTGGCCGGAACCGAGCAACAGAGCAGTGTTTCACCCGGCGGCGGGGTGATAGACGGGTCCGTTGTATAGGTGGTGGTGCCACTTTTCAGTCGGGTGCTGCACATGCCGCAAGTACCCGAACGGCAGCTGAATTCCGGCGTCAGCCCATGGGCTTCGGCCATTTCCAGCAAGGACCCGTCTTCTGGTTGCCATGGCATTTCAAACCCGGATTTCGTAAAGCGCACGACCGCTTGCTCCGCGGCAGGTTCCACAGGCTGAGGTGCGGTGGCTTTCTTGCGGACGAGCGATGACGGGCCAAACGCCTCGGCAAAGATGCGGTTGTCTGGGACGCCCAAGGTCAAAAGGCTGTCATAAATCGCCTGCATGAACCCTTCGGGTCCACAAAGGTGGAAATCAAAATCGTCGAGCCACAGCGCCTGGCGCAGGATATCATCGTCGATGACGCCGGTTTTCCAGACCGGACCTTTCGCAGCGCCCTTGGCGGGCTTTTCCGACACCAGCGGCAGGTAGCGGATCTGTCCCCCAGAAGCCTGCGCCAGTTCATTCAACTCTCCTGCGAAGGCCTGGACCTTGGTGTTGCGGGCGGAATGCAGCACCGTGATCTGGCGGCGATGCCGGGTGCGCAGACCTTCGCGCAGGGCATGGCGCACCATCGCAACCATCGGCGTGATCCCGACACCGCCTGCGATCAGGACTGCGGGGCGTGTGGCAGAGGCATCCAGCGTGAAACCGCCGCGCGGCGCCTTTGCCTCCAGCTGGTGGCCGGTCTGGATTTTTTCGTGCAGGTGGCGGGAGACGCGGCCCTGTTCCTCTTTCTTCACCGAGATCCGGTAGAAGGGTTCCCCGGGCGCAGAAGAGACCGTGTAGGTGCGCAGCAATGGGGTGTCCTCTCCGGGAAGCGGCACCCGCAGGGTCAGGAACTGCCCAGCCTCGAAAGGCAGAAGCGGCAGGCCATCCGCCGGTTCAAGGTAGAAGGACCGGATCTCCGCGCTTTCGTCCTCGATGCGGGACACCCTGAAGGCGCGCCAAGCGTTGCGGTGCTCTTCGGCCTTTTCGCGCGCATCTGCATCGGTCCAGGTGTCGGTCAACAGCGTGTTGGGGGAAAAGGCCCCTTGGCCTGCACGGAAGGGCAGCGCATTCTCGGTCCAGAGGCCCTGATGGAAGGTGAATTGCCAGCCGCGCTGCGCCCCCTGGAAGGAGGAGATGACGGGATCATCCGCTTCCAGAAGCTCTACGGTTCCTGTCAGCTGCAACTGGGTCCCGGTCGCAAAATCCGGGATCAGCAGCCCAGCGCGCGGGTTCAGCAGGAAATTTCCCAGCGTGTTGTAGTAGTTGTTCCCCGGAAATTCGGGAATGGTCAGCGTATTGCCTTCGACGTGGATGAAACCGGGCCGACCGCCGCGGTGGGAGACGTCTACCCCTTCTCTTTCAGGAGTGTCGCCTGCCGGGATATGGCTGGAGACAAAGAAAGTATCGGCGGCTTCGATCAGCGACCGGACGCGTCCTTGCAGATCTTTGATCGGCTCTGACTGACGCCGGACGTCTCGGATGTCTGCCGCTTCGAGCTGGCGAAGCTGGATATACTGCGGGCAATTGCCGAAGGACTGGTCCACCTTCAGGGTGAGCGCCTTTTCGGACAGGGAGGCGATGCGGCCATTGACCCGGTTGCGGCGGCGACTGTGCAGTTCGATCCCCAAAAGGCCCAGCCGGGCCCCGGTGCGCAATTCCGAATGAACGGGGTCGCCCTCAGCAGCGGACAGGCTGATTGTCAGATGCTCGGCGTCGGGGGAGTGGATGAAGCCCGGGGCACCGGTCAGCAGGGTGGCCCAGGGCCAGCCCTCTGCATCAACGGCACCTGCCGCGATAAAGGGCAGCTGAGCGTAAAACTCCCGGTGCTGATCTGGCATGAATGGGCGGATAACCCGGCGGCCGAAGACTTCCATGGCGGCGCGTTTACCTGTGCGGCGCTGCATTTCCTGTTCGCCTTCGTGGAAGGGCGAAGATACGTTTGAGACAGAAGAAGACATCGGACCCTCCGGGGTATCTGTTGTTGTGATTTGGGCCGTGCCCGGGGGTTAGGCTGCGAGGCCGACCTTGGTCACGGGCATGGCTTTGAAGCCTTTCAGACCTTCGACATTGGCCAGCAGGCGACGCAGGTTCGGGTAGGCTTCCAGCGAGATTCCACCTTCGGGCGCATGCGCGCTGTAGGAGTAGATGGCGATGTCGGCGATGGTCGGCTCGGTGCCCACCAGGAATTCACGGCCTTCCATATGCGCTTCGATCTTGCCAAAGGCGGTTGCGGCCGTTGCCGCACAGAATTCTGCGTCAAACGGTGCGTTGAAGACGTTGATCAGCCGCGCTGCTGCCGGGCCAAAGGCAATCTCTCCGGCGGCGAGGGTAAGGAACTTTTGTACTTCGGCTTCCAGAACCGGATCAGAGGGCAGGTAGGCCGGTGCATATTTGCGCGCCAAGTAAACGAGGATGGCGTTGGAGTCAGCGATCACGGTGTCGCCGTCTTCGATCACCGGCACCTGACCGGCGGGGTTCAGGGACAGGAACGGCTCTGCCTTATGGGCACCTGCAGCGAGATCGACGGTGATCATCTCGTGCTCAATTCCGGCAAGGTTTGCGAACAGCTCTACGCGGTGCGAATGGCCGGACAGGGGGAAGCCGTGAATGCGGATTGGTTGGGTCATGGTCTTTTTCCTTGGATACTGATGTTTCAAGTAGGCAAGGGGACTCTATTCTAGCGCTATTTTGGAGATAATTATCTTTTTTAAGGAAATACTGTGTACGTTATGGGGATTGTGTTGTGCCGAGGGTGACGTCGCCGTAGGGCTGCTCTCAGCAGCCCGGTGGAAAGTGTCAGGACGGCTTTGTCCCTTGAGGCGCTGATAGATCCCCACCGCTTCGGATAGTTTCACAGACGCTGAAGAAACCTCCAGCGGCGGTGAGTTTCCTACGACACGCTCGCCTTCCTGCAGTCTCAGTATGTGTTTTCCGAGAAGGTCCGTGTCTTTGGAGCGGAGATGAAACCGGTAGTCGTCAAGCCGATCCGCAGCCCTCCTGGCCCGAGCTTCCGCCACCCGAGCGGCCCTTGTTCTCAGAGAGTGTGCGATCCGAGGGAAAGAATAATGCTTCTTCAGGACTTTGGGGGTGGGGCTGCTGGAATAGAAGACGCCATAATTCACGAAGGTGAACGCGGCGAAATGGTCTCTGACATGGTTTACGGCCCCTAGCAGTGGCTTAAAGCTGAGGCGATACCAATGAGTTAGTTGGACTAATGGTGCCCCCACACGGACTCGAACCGCGGACCTACTGATTACAAATCAGTTGCTCTACCAGCTGAGCTATAGGGGCGCTGCCGGGGAATTAGCGATATTGGGCGCAGCCTGCAAGATGGAAAACGCAAGCAATGCGCAATTCCTGCATCTGGTTTGCGCAGACCACTGGGCGCATGGCGCAGCGCGTGCCTGCAGGGGACAAAGTCGCCTCGTTTGACCTTTGAACGCTGGCGGAGTAAGCCTTTAACCCGTTAAATCATCGCACAAGCAAGGCCCCGATTTTATGCAGGTCATCCTCCACGTGGGTGCACATGGCACCGAAGAAGACCGGTTGCTGAAGACACTTTTGAACAACAAGGAAGCGGCGGCGAAACGCGGTGTCGCTATTCCCGGTCCCGGCAAGTACCGCTACCTGCTGAAGGATTGCATGGGGGCGCTTCTGACTGGAACTCCGGCGCCGGACTCCGGCGAGGTCCTTTGGGATTCGATCCTGGAGCAGGAACATGCAGACCGGGTGATCCTGTCCAACCCGCATTTCTTCGGCTCGCAGCGGCAGGCGCTGGAGGGGCATAACTTCTACCCTGAAGCGGAAATGCGTATGGGGGCGCTTGCGCGGCTGTTCCCGGAAGATCAGCTGGAAATCCATATCGGGCTGCGCGATCCCGGCAGCCTGTTGCCGACCCTTTTGGCGGATGCCAGTCCGCAGCGTGTCGATCAGGTTCTGCAAAGCAGCGATCCGGCGTCCCTGCGCTGGTCGAACCTGCTGCTGCGGCTGCGCACCGCGGTGCCGGATGTGCCGATAACCGTCTGGTGTTACGAGGATATGCCGCTGATCTGGGCGCAGATCCTGCGCCATATGATGGGCTTTGCTTCGGAGGAGCGGATTTCGGGAGGTATGGATCTGCTGTCCTCGATCATGTCCACCGAAGGCATGAAACGGCTGCGCGCCTATCTGCATGAACACCGGGACATGACCGAGGCGCATAAACAGCGGGTGATCGCCGCCTTCCTTGGCAAATATGCCATCGACGAGGCGATCGAAGAGGAAATCGATCTGCCGGGCTGGACCGAGGATCTGATGGACACCCTGTCTGACCTCTATGAGGAAGATCTGGAACAGATTGCGCAGATGCCCGGCGTCACCCTGCTGTCAACCTGATCCGGTGTTCCGCCGCCTCATGGGCTGATGGGCTGACCCTGCCGGTTCACAGTCTGGGTTTCGACCGTCATATCATCATAGGTGAGCTCGATTGTGATCGTATCGACACTGCCGGGGGCAAAGGCGCGGTAGGGCAGGCCGTCTTCCTCCTGGATGGCGTTCGGGGCGGACTGATCCAGATGGCAGGGCGGCAGGGGCCAGATTTCCGGGCCGTCATCGTTGATCGACAGGCGGATCCGCGCCAGCCCGCAGCGCCAGGACCACAGGTGGGTGACATAGACCAGATCCTGCCCGTTGAAATCCCGGACCGAGACCCAGTTCGCGCGGGTGGCCGCCAGGATCGGCTTTACCTCTGCCGCGGTGGTAAAAGGCGGATCTGCCAAGGCGGGCGTCGCCAGTGTCAGGACACAGGCCAGCGGAACCAGCAGATTTCGGGGCAGGGGGGTAAACATCATACTCTCTCCTTCAACATGACGGCCTTCAACAAAACGGGCCTTCAGCATGGGGGAGCATTGTGAAGAGGCCCCCTTTGCAACAGCGTCCAGAGCCAGCACACCCGGCGGGGCAGAATAGTTTTGACCCTGTCTGCATGGGATTATACTGAAGAAATGCACCCCGCACAGCCATCTTGAGCAGGCTGGCAAAGAGGACCGAGATGGCAGAGCAGCCGCCCTTCAACATCGTGATCGTCGCTCAGAACGGCAGGCTGCAATACGAGGCGATCCTGTTTGCGGCCTCGCTGCGCCATGCGTCGCCCGGGTTCACAGGCCGTCTGTTCGTGGCCACGCCCCGGCCCGGGCCGCTGTGGAAAAAGGATCCGTCGCTGCGCAGCCAGCAGGTGCAGTCGGTGTTGGAGCGTCTGGGCGCTGAGATCCTACCCTTTGACAGCCAGCTGTTCGGGGAAAGCTACCCCTATGGCAACAAAATCGAAGCCCTGCAGGCACTGCCCGAGGGTGAGCCATTCGTGTTTTTCGACAGCGATACGCTGATCACGGGTGAACTCTCCGAGGTGCCGTTTGATTTCAGCCGCCCCTGGGCCTCGTTGCGCTGCGAAGGGACCTGGCCGAAACCGACGCTCTATGGTCCGGGCTATACCGGGATCTGGCGGGCGCTTTATGACCGTTTCGGGCTCGATTTCGAAAGCAGTCTCGATCTGTCACAGCCCGAGGAATATTGGCGGCGTTATCTCTACTTCAACGCCGGGTTCTTCTACGGCGCGTGCCCGCGCCGGTTTGGCGCCCGTTTTGCGGGTTATGCCACCTCGATCCGGGATGATCTGCCGGTTGAACTGGTCGGCCAGTCGCTGGACCCCTGGCTGGATCAGATCGCGCTGCCTTTGGTGATCCATTCCTTTGGCGGTGGGCGCGATGCGCTGCCTGCGGGGTATATTGATGGGCAGACCAGCTGCCATTATCGGCTGTTTCCGCTGCTCTATGCGCGCGAAAGCGATCACGTCATCAAGGTATTGCAAGATGCATCGGCCCCGAACTGGATCAAGAAGGTGCTGAAAACCTACGAGCCGATGAAGCGGATGATCTATCAGGGGCGGGGCGAAAAGGTGCGTGCGCTGTTTGATCAGGCGAACCTGCCACGGCGTGAACAGGCGATCCGCAACCGCATCAAATCCGAAGGTCTGTGGATGCGCTGATGACCCTAGGTCGCGCGGGTCAACAGACGCGGGCGATCTGGTCGCGCAGCCAGACGTGCATCGCTGAATGATGGGTGCGCGATGTCCAGGTCAGGTCGATTTCGAACTGCCCGGGAAAGGGGCAGGGCGCGGCCTGAACCCTATCCTTGAAATGTTCGGCCAGCCGCGATGGCAGCGTGGCGATCATATCGGTGCCTTCCAGCAACTCCGGCAGGGTGGCGGGGCTGGGAATCGACATCACCTGATTGAGCGATTTCCCCGCCGCCGCGATTTCCATCAGAAATCGGGACCGCCAGGAATCACCATAGTTCACAACCACTTGCGGCACGGCCAGAAATTCCGCTTCGGAGCGCGGCATGCGGTCCGGCGGGGCATCGCGGGCCATCACCATGACCGCATGTTCGCTCAGCAACGTGCGGCGGAAATAATTGCTGCCCACGATCCGTACCGGCCCGATCAGAAGATCGCTTTCGCCGCGGTCCAGATGTTGCTTGCCTTCCACGGTTGAGGTCAGGATTGAAATGCGCAGCCCCGGCGCGCTGCGGCGCAGGTTGCGCATCAGTTGCGGCAGGATGGTGGCGCGTTCGTAGTAGTTACAGGAGATGGTGATCTCGGCCTCTGCTTGGCCAGGGTCAAAGGCGCGCGGTTCGGCCAGCTGCAGCACCTCGTCCAGCATCCGGCTGGAGGTGGCGACGATTTCCTCGCAGCGCTCGGTCGAGACCATGCGCCCGCCCTGGCGCACGAACAGCGGATCGCCAAAGGCGCGGCGCAGCCGGTCGATGGTATAGCTAACGGTCGACTGGTTGATGTTTAGTGTCTCGGCCGCCCGGGAAAACGACCGGTAGCCATGCACCAGCCGCAGGGTGCGCAAAGCAGCGAAATCAATGCTGAGTGGATCGGAATTGGATTTCATTTTCGCAGTCTAACCCGTTTGTACACCTCTTGTATTGAAAATTTGCATGTTTAAAATCAACAAAATCGGATTGCCTCATTTTGGCCGGAGCTTTTAGGCTCGTTCGGATCACGTCGCACTCGGGGAGGAGAAGATGACGGTTTCGATGCTGCAACAGGCACCGCAGGAGGAGACGATTACGATCCGGGACCTGACCCTGGATCCTTATCCGATTTACCAGCGCCTGCGCCGGGAAGCGCCCGTAGTGCGGGTGAAATCGCTGGGGCGCACCATGCTGACCCGCGCCGAGGACACCAAATACGTCAAAGACAACCCAGGCATCTTCAGCTCCAACGATCCCAAGACGCCGATGCAGCGGGCCTTCAGAGCGCATACGCTGATGCGCAAGGATGGCGCCGAACACGCGCGGGAGCGCGAGGCGATGGCGCCGACCTTTACCGGGCGCAATATCAAGGGTTGCTGGGAGGGTATCTATTCCAAGATTGCCGAGGATTTCGTCGCGGGGCTGCCACGCGGCGAAACCGTGGACCTGTTCCCGGCGCTGGCGGGCCCCTTTGCGGCACGTTGCCTGAAACACCTGTTGGGTATCCCCGAAGCCAGCGACGATGACATGCAGCGCTGGAGCCAGATCCTGATCGACGGGGCCGGCAACTTCGGCTTCACCGATGAGCTGTTTGCCCAGTGCGATGCGGCGAACGATGAAATGGATGCGCTGTTCCGTGCTGCGATCCCGCGCCACAAGGCCGATCCCAACCCCAGCGCCCTGTCTGTGATGGTGAATGCCGAGGATCCGATCCCCGAAAGCCAGATCTTTTCCAATATCAAGATCGCCATCGGCGGCGGCATCAATGAACCGCGCGATGCGCTGCTGACCATCCTCTACGGCCTTTTCACCAATCCTGAACAACTGGCCGAGGCAAAGGACAAGGCGCTATGGGGCCAGGCCTTTGAGGAGGGGGTGCGCTGGGTTGCACCGATTCAGGCCAGCTCGCGCCTTGTGCTGGAGGACACCGAGATCCGCGGACACCTTATCCCCAAGGGCGATACGGTGATGACCATTCAGGCCTCGGCCTGCCGCGACGAAGAGGTTTTCGAGGATGGCGAAAGCTTCAACATCTTCCGCGAGCGCAAGCCGCATCAGGCCTTTGGCAACGGACCGCATTTCTGTCAGGGCACACATATTGCCCGGCGCATGTTGGCCAATATCATGCTGCCGATGCTGTTCGACCGCTTCCCCAACATGACCCTGTCGGACAGCGAGCCAGTCAATTTCTACGGCTTCGGCTTCCGCGGCCCCCGGAACCTGCCGGTCACGCTGAACTGACAGCCACACACGTATAACAAAGGGGCGGTGATCTAATGCCGCCCCGGTCTTCATCATCATCTGGGAGGAAACATGATGAAACATACCCTGCTGGGCGCCGCGTTTTTTGCCGCGGCCACCGCATTGTCACCACTGATGGCACAGGCGCAGGAGGTGACGCTGCGGCTGCACCAGTTCCTGCCGCCCCCCGCCACCGTGCCAAAGATGATCCTGAAACCCTGGGGCGCGCAGGTGGAGGAAGCCTCTGGCGGGCGGATCAAGATTGAGCATTTCGATGCCATGTCGCTGGGCGGCACACCGCCAGGTCTGATGGATCAGGCGGCTGATGGGGTCGCTGATATGGTGATGACCGTGGTGGGCTATACGCCCGGCCGCTTCCCCAAGACCGAAGTGTTCGAGCTGCCCTTCATGATGACCGATCCAGTGGCCACCTCGAAGGCCTTCATGGAACTGGTTGAAACCGACCTGCAGGAAGGCGAGTACAAAGACGTCAAGGTGCTGGGCGCCTGGGTGCATGGCCCCGGCGTAATCCACACCGAAAGCGGTGTGAGCAAGCTGGAAGACATGGAAGGTCAGACCCTGCGCGGTCCGACCCGGATCATCACCGATATGCTGAAGGAACTGGGCGCCACCCCAGTTGGCCTGCCGCTCCCCGCCATTCCCGAGGCGCTCTCCAAGGGCGTGATCAGCGGCACCGTGATCCCCTGGGAGGTCACTCCGGCGGTCAAGCTGACCGATCTAGTGGAACACCACACCGAGTTCAGTGGCAAGGAGGCGCTTTATACCGCGACCATCGTGCTGGTGATGAACCGCGACAAGTACAACGCCCTGCCGGATGATCTGAAGGCTATTCTCGACGCGGAATCGGGCCAGAAACTTTCGGCCTTTGCTGCCAAGGTCATGCTGGAGCGCGATGCGCCGGGCCGCGAAATCGCCGAGGACAAGGGCAACGAGATCGTCGTTCTCGACGAGGCCGAAGTAGCCCGCTGGAAGGAAAAGGCACAGCCTGTGATCGCTCGCTGGATTGATGAGGTCGGCAGCAAGGGTATCGACGGAGAAGCCCTGATTGAACAGGCCAAAGCGTTGATTGCCAAACACGGCGGATAACACCCCAATCCCAGAACCGATGGGGTACGAAAGGGCGTGGGTCGCTGACCTGCGCCCTTTCTTTGTGCCGGGGATCCTGCGCGGGCGGCTCTGCGTTGCAAGTTGCGGGCTTTGCGGCGATAGATCGTGCAGAGGCAGCACGCAGGGGCGGACATGGGGTCTTTCAGATGGATGGGGCTGGGGGCGGTGATCCTGGCAGCGATGCTCTGGGGGGCCACCGGGACAGTGCAGGCCCTGTTGCCTGCGGGCCGTGATCCGCTTGCTGTGGGGGCGCTGCGCCTGCTGTTCGGCGCCGGTGCCCTGTGCCTGCTGGCACTGATGCAACCCAAGAACCGACTGGCCCTGCGGCATCTGCCGCTGCCGGGGGTGCTGTTCGCCGGTGTGGCGATCGGCAGCTACAACCTGTTGTTCTTCTACGCGGTCGCGCTGGCCGGGGTCGGGATCGGTACCGCGGTCGCCATCGGCAGTGCGCCGATCTGGGCCACGCTGTGGGAGCGGTTTGCGCAGGGGCGCAGGTCCGGTCCTCTGCGGCTCATGGGGCAGGGGGTGTCGGTTCTGGGTGTCGGTCTTCTGGGCTATGCGGGCGCAGGCGAGGGCGGCGCACTGTCGGGGGTTATCCTGGCGCTGCTCTCGGGCGGCTGTTATGCGGCCTATTCGCTGGCCACCAGTCGCATGGGCGGCACGCTGCCTTCGACCGTGATCGCGGCTTCGACCTTTACCGTTGCGGCGCTGGTAACTGCGCCGGTTCTGTTCATGGTGCCGCTCGATTGGCTGGCGGGGCCCTCCGCCTGGACCGGGTTGGTATTCCTTGGCGTTGGGGCCACGGCGCTGTCCTATGCGCTTTATACTTGGGGGCTGACCCGTGTCACCGCATCCACCGCCGTTACCCTGGCGCTGGCCGAGCCGGTCACCGCATGGTTCCTCGCCACCATAGTGGTGGGAGAGGCGGTAACGCCGGGCGGTCTGACCGGCGTGGTGATGATCCTTACGGGCCTGCTGGTGGTGACCCTGTTTCGCGACCGGGCGCCGGGGCGCTAGGGCGCCATGAGGCAGGACCTGCAACAGCTGTTGCTGCGGCCCCTTCGCCGGGGACTGTGCCTTTGCGCGGATATGAACAGGGCGGGGAGGCTGCCTGATACTCTGCCGCGCTGACGCTGGCAGGCACCGGATCAGAGATCGCCTCTCCCTTGAATTCCGGCGCGTCGAAATCGAACCGGCGCAGCAGCCGGAACAATGCCCTGCGCCGCAGCGCAGCCTCTTCTTTTTCGAGCAATTGATGCATGTTGATCAGACCCCACGTCCACAGATCGGAAAACCCTGGCATGCGCGTTGCAAACAGAGAGTTTCCGGCGATCCGGAAAAATAGCGAGAGTTTTCGGAGTATTAAGCTGAGTGAACCGCGTCTTTGCTCATGAAAGACGCGGTTACAGGGTGGCTTTGACCCGGATCAGGCCGTCGCCAGCAGCGGGCGGGCCTGGGCAAAGGACAACAGGCGGCGGCTGTCTTCGTCCCAGAGGTGCAGCCGCGCATTGGCCAGGCTTTCGCGGATGGTCATGCGGTTGCTTTCGGCCAGTTCTTGATGGTCGCGCAGCACTTCGGTCAGCCGGTAGAACGGTATGCGGCTGTAAAGGTGATGCACGTGGTGGATGCCGATATTGGCGCTGAACCACTGCAGCACGGCGGGCAGCTGGTAGTAGGAACTGCCGTGCAGGGCGGAGTCATGCAGCTGCCAGTCTTCGTTGCTGTCCCAGTTGGTATGTTCGAACTGGTGCTGCACGTAGAACAGCCAGACGCCGATGGTGGCCGCCAGCAGGGTGGTCGGCAGGAAGATCAGCAGCAACGGTTGCCAGCCGCCGAAATACCAGATCGTCAGCAGCGCCGCCGCAATGGCCAGATTGGTGAGCATGGCGCTGACCCAGTATTTCGCACTGTCCATCAGTCCCAACGGCACCCGGTTTTGCAGCAGGAACAGATAGCTGGGGCCAAGGCCAAAAAGCACAAGTGGATTGCGATAAAGCCGGTAGACAAGGCGCTGAAACGGACCAAGCGCGCGGTATTCGGCGACGGTCAGCGTGTGGACGTCGCCCATGCCGCGTTTGTCGAGGTTGCCGGTGGCGCTGTGGTGCACCGAATGGGTGCGGCGCCAGACATCATAGGGCGTCAGTGTGACAACCCCCATGACGCGCCCGATCCAGTCGCTGAAGGTCCGGTTGGGGAAGAAGGCGCCATGGCCGCAGTCGTGCTGAATGGCGAAGAGCCGCAGCAGGAAGGCGGCGTTGAAAAGGGAAATGCCGAAGGCCAGCCAGTAGCTGACCGACAGGCTCCACCAGGCCAGCGCCCAGAGAATCACGAAGGGAATGACGGTTGCACCCAGTTCAAAGGCGCTGCGCAGCTGGTTGGGATCCCGGTAGCCGGCAAGGGTTTTCACCCAGTCGCGTGCAGGAGTTGCACCCCGGGGGGTGCTGTGTAGGTCGGTCGTGTCGGTCATGCGCCTGCTGTATTATTGCTTCTTGATTGTCCCGATACCCTAGCAGATGGGCATGGCAAGCGAAATTTGAAACTCCTTTGGCAAAACCGGAGCTGCGGCCCTGTCCCTTGCGGGTGTTACAGTGGCGTGAATTCCGGCGGAAAACATATTCAACCGGCTGATTTTGATGAACAATGCTGTCTGCGATGCGGGTCTGGGCGCGGTGATGGCAGGGACAATGGGCCGCAACTGCAAAAAGTCACAAAAAAATGAGCCGCCCCGGGGCGGAGCGGCTCATGCTTGGATGTTTGGCCGGTTCGGCGGCAGTCTTGCTTAGCCGTATACGAGGCGCGGCAGCCAGGTGATGATCTCGGGGAACACCATGCAGAGGATCAGGCCAAGGATCTGCAGGCCGAGGAAGGGCAGCGCCGATTTGAAGATGTCCGTCATCGGGATTTCTGCCGGAGCCACGCCGCGCAGGTAGAACAGCGCATAGCCAAAGGGCGGTGACAGGAAGCTCATCTGCATGTTGACGAGGTAGAGCACCCCGAACCACAGCACCAGATCCGCCTCGGAAGTGAGGCCAAAGGGTTCAGGTCCCATCGCCTTGATGATCGGCACAAAGATCGGCACGCAGAGCAGCAGGATGCCTACCCAGTCAAGGAACATGCCGAGGACCACCAGCACGATCATCATGATGATCAGGATGCCCCAGGGACCAAAGCCGGTGGCCTCCAGCGCCGATTGCACGAATTGCTGGCCGCCTTCGAGCACGTAGAGCCCGACAAAGATGGTGGCGCCGAACATGATCCAGATCACCATGGCGCTGGCCTTGAGCGTGCCGATCGAGGCTTCGCGCACGGTCTGCCAGTCCAGCTTGCGGTGGATGGCGGCGACTATGAAGGCACCGAAGGTGCCGATGCCGGCCGCCTCAACCGGGGTAGCAACACCGGTAAAGATCACCCCCAGAACGATGACGATCAGAGCGATCGGCGCCGACATATTGCCCATCAGGCGCATCTTCTCTGCAAAGCTGACGCGTTCTTCCACCGGGATCGGCGGGCCAAGCTTGGGATTGATCGTAGAGCGCAGGATAACATAGAGCACATAGGTGCCCGACAGCATCAGCCCCGGAAACACCGCGCCGATGAACAGTTCACCCACCGATTGCTCGGCCACCACGGCATAGATGATCGCCAGGATCGACGGTGGGATCAGGATGCCGAGCGTGCCGCCCGCCATGATCGACCCCATCGCGATCTTCGGATCATAGCCGCGTTTCAGCATCGCGGGCAGGGCGATGATGCCCATGGTCACCACCGCGGCGCCGATGACGCCCACCATGGCCGCCAGAACGGTTGAGGCGATGATGGTCGCGGCGGCAAGGCCGCCTTTGACGCCGCCCAGCACCTTGTAGATCACATCGAACATGTCGTTGATGATCCCGGCCCGTTCCAGCATCGAGGCCATGAAGATAAAGAGTGGGATCGCCGAGAGCTGATAATTGGTCATCAGCGGGAAGATCCGGCTGGGCACGATATTCAGTGCCCTCTCATCGCCAAGCACATAGAGGAACACGCAGGCCAGACCGCCGGTGACAAAGGCCAGCGGTAGCCCCGCCAGCAAAAGCGCCAGCAGCGAGCCGAACATGATGAGTGTCAGCCACTCAATTCCGATTTCCAGACCCATGTCTTAGGCCCCCTTCACGATTGCGCGCACGTCCTGCGCAAGCTTGGAAATACCCTGCAGAACCAACAGCAGGCCGCCGATCACCATGACCCATTTCATCGGCCACAGCGGGATTTCCCATTCATTGAAGCTGATTTCGCCCCAGCGGATATTCGGATCGGTCCATTGCGCCAGGCTCATGCTGCCCAGCATTTCACCAAATCCGATATTGCCGCGCGCCCATTCCGAGATGACCCCGTTGCCGGTCGCCACCGCGTTTGCGTCCAGCGCGAACTTGTAGCCGGTGAAGAGCAGGGTGAAGGCGAAGATGAAGAAGAAGATCGAGGTAAACAGATCCGCCCAGGCCCGTTTCGGACGGCTGAGTGGCGCATAGAAGATGTCGACGCGTACATGCGCCTCGGTCAGCATCGCATAAGAGCCGGCAATCAGGTACTGCATGCCGAACATCAGATACATCGCCTCGTGTGCCCAGTTGGTGGGCGAGCCGAAGACATAGCGGCTGATCACTTCGAAGTAATAGACGAAGACCGCGATTACCGCCCAATAGCTGACGAATTCACCCGCCATCAGGGATGTCCGGTCGATCCAGCCGGTCCAGCCCGTCGACACATGGCTGGAATCCTCGACCCGCTCAGATTCTTCCAGCTCCCGCAGGGCCCTTTCCGCTTCGCTTTCGGGTTCTTCCTCGGGCAGGTTCTGATTGGCGCGGCGCACCAGACCCGGCATCAGCACTGCATCGACCAGCATCGCCGCCAGCAGCACATAAAGCGCATAGGCGCCCACCTTGTTCCAGAAGGCCAGATTGTCGCCTGCCACTTCCAGCGCGGGGGTGGCGGTTTTCAGATCCTCGGTTGCCTGCGCGATCCTTTCGCGCCCGTCACTCAGCCGCTGTTCGGCGCGGGCGATGTTCTTTTCGGCGCGGCGTTTGGCAAAGGTGCCTTCCTCGGCCTCGGCCAGATCCGCGCGCATCTTGGGCAGGTCCGCCTCGGCGGCTTCGATCCGGCCGGTTTCGCGCTCCAGCGTCCGTTCCGCCTGACGAACCACGTTGGAGGCATCCGACAGCACGCTGCGGGCTTCCTGGCCGTTGGAGTTTGAGATCAGGATCAGAATGAAGACCGGGATGAAGGCCAGGCCCATCAGGCTGCGCAGATAGAAGCGGTGCAGACCCAGCATGCCGCCGGTCACGAGAATGAAATAGCCAAGCGCGTTGGTATATTTGCTGGGGCCGGTCCGTGGCCGCCTGGCCAGGACCATGGCCACCAGCGGAAAGACGATCAGTCCCACCCAATAGGCCCAATGGGGCAAGGTGACATCGAGGCTGGGCATGGGGTCCCCCGTTATTTTTGATTGTTTGAGGTCAGAGCAACGGACCCGCACGCGATGTGCGGGTCCGCATTGGTCAGCGTCGCCTAGGGTCTGATTACAGATCCAGCGACATGCCTTCGGTCAGGGCCGGGTCCACATATCCAAGCGAGCCGGACTGCATGTAGTCGAGGATGGTCTTGAAGATGCGGGCGCTGGATTTGTCGCGGTTGGCGTATTTGTACCAGACCGGGACGGCGACCTCGGTCATCAGCTCCACATCGTCCTGGCTGAGGCGGGTGACCTCGGTTCCGTCGGCCTCGAACTTTTTCCAGGCTTCCTGGTCGGCGGCCTGGATCGCGGCGTGGTGCATGTCGGAATAGACGTGGGTCTCCATTTCGACGAACTGCTGCATCTGCGGCGACAGCGCGTTCCAGCTCTCCATGCCCACGGTCAGGTCCATGATGTCTACCGGCTGGTAGAGCGACATGAAGCCCGGAGGACCCATGACGATGTAATCGGTGACCTGGCTGAAGCCGAGCGAGTAGTTCACCGCCGGACCCACATAGTCGGCCACATCGATGGTACCCTTCTCCAGCGCCGGGAAGATCTCCGAGCCTGGCAGAACCGTGGTTTCGGCGCCGATCTCGGTAAAGATCTCGGCGACCATGCCGCCGGGCAGGCGCATCTTGCGGCCGCGGAAATCGTCGATCGAGCGGATCGGCACCTTGGAGTGGATGATATTCGGGCCGTGGTGGATCGGGCCGACGAAATGCATGCCCTGCGCCTTGTAGAGTTCGCGCGCCATATCAAGGCCGCCAAGCCCATAGTAGAACACGTCATATTCATGCGGGTTGCGCAACCCCAGCGGGAAGGACGACAGGAACACCGCCGCCGGGATGATGCCCTGGGCATAGATGGTAAAGGGGTTCACCGCGTCCAGAACCCCATTCTTCACCGCGTCATAGAGCTGAAAGTCCCCGACGACGTCATTGGCGCCAAAGGGTTGAAAGGCCAGCTCACCGCCGGTCTTTTCGACGATGCTACCGCACCAGTCCTTGAAGATCTGCAGACCTGCACCGCCCGGCCAGGATGTCTGCACCTTCCAGGTTTTTGTGTGACTCGCCGCCGTTGCGATATGGGGTGCGGCCAGTCCCGCTGCGCCCAGACCGGCAAGACCTGTCAGCGCGCCGCGGCGCGTTACGATTTTTGACATGATTTTTTTCCTCCCTAAACCTGTCTTGCGACAGTTCCGAACCCGCTTCCTCCTGCAGGTTCTTGAATATGTTAGGCGGGGAAGTACAAATTTTCAAAATCATATATGTTGTTTTTCGCAAGGGGATGAATAACGCTCGGGTAAGGATTTGATTCAACTGCGGGAATACCGTTCCTTCCGGTACGCGACCGCGGACTGTATTTTTTGTCGGTGTTTCCCTTGGGTCACTTTGCACAGGTTTTATCGGCATGGGAGCGCGTGTTCAGCCATATTGTCCTTGCTCCCAAGGGGCGGCTGTGTTGTTGCGGCGGCCAGATGGCGTACCGCCAAAAGGAGAGCGGACGTCCGTTGGGTAGGGTGAAGGTGCAACGGGGATGTTTATATTTCTACCGTTAAGAGCTATTGAACCACTTAAGGCCATAAGGGGAATTGCCGGTTGTTTTGCGGCACCCATTGCAATTTTAAGAGGCTTTTGATGGTCGTGAGTTCCAATACACGTGCAGATTTGCGCCGTGTGGCCAGGGGAGTGTCCAATCGCTCTTACCTGTCGGTGCTTGTGACCATTGTGGTACTAGTCGGCGCCTCGATATTTGCCGAGCAGCAGAACTCCACCATCTACAGCCAGCGTCTGCGCGCGGATGTGCAAAGCGAGGTCGGGTTGATCCGATCCCGGCTTGAGGGCGCGCTCAATGCCGATATTCAGTTGGTGCAGGGCCTGGTTGCAGTGATGTCGACCGAGCCGGACATGACACAGCAGCGGTTTTCCGATCTGAGTGCGCAGATGATCGGGCGAGACGGGCAGATCACCCATCTTGCCGCCGCGCCCGATCTGGTGATCTCCCTCATTCACCCGCTGAAGGGCAACGAGGCGGCGCTGGGCCTTGATTACAACCAGCACAAAGCGCAGCGCGCGGCCGCTGAGCAGGCCCGCGATACTGGCAAAATCGTTCTGGCCGGACCGGTCAAATTGGTACAGGGCGGCGAGGCCTTCGTGGCGCGCTTCCCTATTTTCACCTCGCAGGACGGTCCCTTGCGCTTCTGGGGTATTTTGTCAGCAGTCATCAGTGCCGATGGGAGGTGATGCCGGACAACCTCTGGACCTTGCGGCTTTTGCTGCTCGCAGGCGGGCTGCTGGTCCTTGTGCCCACCGCGCTTGCCACCCGCATGGCCGATGCCCGCAGCCACGCGATCGAGAAACTCAAACGCCGCGAACGGGATCTGGAAACTCTTTCCCGGCGTCTGGAGATTGCCGTTGAGACCTCCAAGATCGGCATCTGGGAGCTGGACGCGGAGACCGGTGAACTGATCTGGGATCGGCGCATGTCCGACCTTTATGGGATCGAGGCGCTGAACGGGAAAATCAATTTCTCCGAGTGGAAGAAGTGCCTGCATCCGGACGATTGCCAGCAAGCCGTGGAAACCTTCTGGCGCGCTACGCACGATGGCAAGAATTACCTCTCTGAATACCGCATCTTGCTGGAGAACGGCGAGCAAAAGCATATCCGGGCGCTGGGCTGCGCCTTCTCCGATGCCTCCGGGCGACTGCGCATGATCGGGGTCGACTGGGATGTCTCTGGCGATGTGCACCTGCGCGAAGAGCTGATCCGTGCCAACCGGGCTCTGACCCAGCGCAACAGCGAGCTACACGAGGCCAAGCTCAACGCCGAACAGGCGGACCGGGCGAAATCGGAATTCCTCGCCAATATGAGCCATGAAATCCGCACGCCGATGAATGGCATCCTTGGCATGGCGGATCTTCTGGCCGAGGCGGAACTGCCAGATGAAGAGCAGCTTTATGTGGAAACCATCCGCGATTCCTCCAATGCTCTGCTGAAAATCATCAACGACATTCTTGATCTCTCGCGCCTTGAAGTCGGCAAGCTGGACATAACCCCGACGGATTTCGATCTGCGCAGCTGTATCGTGCAGGCAGTGAACCTTTTGCGGCCCAAAGCCAACGGCAAGGGGCTGACGGTTGAGGTGGAGATCGACGAAACCCTGCCGCAGCGCATGCGCGGTGACGATGGCCGCTTGCGCCAGATCCTGGTCAATCTTGTGGGCAACGCGGTCAAGTTCACGGCGCAGGGCGGGGTTGTCGTGCGTGTCACCAGTGATCCGGAGGCGCCTTACCGGCTCGTGGTTGAGGTCGAGGATACCGGGATCGGCATTTCCGAAAGCCAGGCCGAGCATATCTTTGACCGTTTTGCGCAGGCGGACGCGGCCACCACCCGTGCCTTTGGGGGCACCGGCCTTGGCCTGACCATCTCCAGCATCCTGGCCGAGCGGATGGGCGGCACCATTTCGCTGCAGCCGAAACAAGCCGCCGGGCAGGGCTCCTGTTTCCGGCTCGAAGTCCAACTGGAGCCGGAACAAACCCCAGCGGCTCAGCAGAAAACGGAAACTGCTCCTGCGGTGGCAACCGAGGTTCTGACCGGCGCCCGGATCGTGCTGGCTGAGGACAACCGGACCAACCGGCTGCTGATCCAGAAATATTTCGCCGGGCTTCCTGTTGAGTGCGTCGAGGCCGAAAATGGCCGCAAAGCTGTTGATCTCTGCCGGGAGCAAATGCCGGATTTCGTGCTGATGGACATGTCCATGCCCGAACTGGACGGGGTCGAGGCGACAAGGGAAATCCGCGCTCTGGACGGCCCGCAACCGGTGATCGTAGCGCTGACTGCCAATGCCTTTGACAGCCACCGCACAGAATGTCTGGAGGCGGGAATGGATCATTTCCTGCAGAAACCGATCCGCAAGGCTGTCCTTCTCCAGACGCTGGCTACTTTGCAGATGGCCCGCATGCCGGAGGCCGAAGAAGTACGTGCCGGCTAGCGCCGGATCGGGTCGCCACTGCCCCTGGTCTTAATCGATTTGCTGCTGAACCAGCCATTCGGTCAGCGCTGTCTTGGCCCGTGCGCAGGCTTCCTCAAGGGCGTGCCCCTGGGCCAGCTGGCAGGAGATGGCCGTAGCCAGCGCGCAGCCGGTGCCCCGGTGGCCGTGGGGCAGGCGCGGGGCGTGATATGCATTGTGCTGCCCAGGCTGAAACAGATGGTCGGTGCTGATTGCTCCCTTCGCGTGGCCACCCTTGATTAGAACTGCGTTTGGCCCCGAAGTATGGGCGACCTGCATTGAGGATCCGGTTGGATCCGTTTTTCCATTCCAGCCCATCAGGATCTTCGCTTGTAGTTGCAGATCAGGCAGCGCCGCGCTCACGGGCTGCCCGGACAGGGATGCGCTTTCCTGCAGGTTTGGGGTCAGCAGTGTCACCCGTCGGAGCAACGGTGCTAGGCTGATCAGGTCGCCGAGCGTCCCTCCGGATGACGTCTTCAGTACCGGGTCCAGAACCACCGGCATCTCTGGCGGTAGTAACTCGGCGACCGCGCGGGCAGCTTCGGGTGTGCCCAGCATGCCGATCTTGATCGCCTGAACAGGTGCCTCACGCAGCGCAGCGGTGATTTGCGCTGCGATATCTTCGGGCGGTACGGGCCAGAGCGACGTGAGTGCGGTGCTGGTCTGGGCGGTGACGGCTGTGACCACCGGCGCCACGCTGCAGCCCAGCCGTTGCGCCATTGCCGTGTCCCGGGTGAGGCCCGCGCCGCCACTGGAATCCGTGCCTGCAATCACCAGAATGCGGGGAGTGCCCGGCTCGATCACGTGGCACCCGCTGCCAGCAGCGCTAGATTTTTGTAGCCGCGCTGTTGCAGGCAGCGGGCGGCGCTCCAGGCCCGCAACCCGCTGTGACAGCACAGGACGATCCGGCAGTCGTCTGGCAGTTCGGCACTCAGAATATCCTGTGGCAGCAGGCGCAAGGCCTGCGGTGTCACCGGCGCTGATGCCTCGGACGGATCGCGCAGCTCGACCACTTGATCCTCTGGCTGGATGTTGGCTGCGGCGATGAAGGGCAGGGCGATTTCCGGCTCTTCCGCTTCGTCAAAGCGGAAGCCGCCGGGGGTCAGCGTCGCCATGTCTAGCGTGATCAACTGCCCCAGTGGTGAGGGCGCATGTCCCAAGAGCGCCTTCAACGTCATCTGCGCCTGAAGTGCGCCAATGCTGCCCACCACCGGCCCCATGATCCCGGCGCTGGCGCAGGTGGCGCCGCTGGCCGGGGGATCGGGAAAGACCGCCCGCAGGGATGGCGCGTCGCCGCAAAAACCACCGACATAGCCGGATTGTCCCAGCGCCGAGGCGGAAATCAGCGGCGTACTCTGCGCCTTGCAGCAATCGGACAGGATATAGGAGGCGGCGACACTGTCGGCGGCATCTACCACCAGATCGGCCTGTGCCACGGCGGCAGGCGCGTTGAGCGGGTCGAGTGCGCGCGGATCTGCATGCAGACGCAGATCCGGATGCGCCCGTAGTAGGTGGTGGCGGGCTGCCTCTACCTTTGGCGTACCGAGATCCCGCATATCGAACAGCGGTTGGCGGTGCAGGTTGCTTTCCTCCACCACATCGGGGTCCATCAGGGTGATTTCGCCCACACCAGCCCCGGCCAGATAGCTCAGCACCGGGCAGCCAAGCCCCCCGGCGCCCACCACCAGCACATGCGCCGCCGAAAGCCGCGCCTGTCCCTCGGCGCCGACCTCGGGCAGGGCGATCTGGCGGGCATATCTTGCGGTCTGGCTCATGATGCGCAGGCCCTGATCCATTCCCAGGTGCGGGCTTCGGGGTCGGGGGCCTGTTGGATATCGGTGACCACGGCGGCGCTGTCGGCCCCCGCAGCAAAGACACCCGGCAGACGCTCGGGCGTCAGCCCTCCGATGGCCACCAGCGGAGTATTACCGGCAAGGCACTTCCAGCGGGTCACTCGCTCCAATCCCTGCGGATCCCATTTCATCTGTTTCAAGAGGGTCGGGTAGACCGGCCCCAGCGCCACATAGGCCGGATCATGGGATAGGGCGCGATCCAGCTCTGCCTCGTCATGGGTTGAAAGCCCATAGTGCACGCCCGCGCGGCGCAGGGCGGCAAAATCGGCCGTCTCCATGTCCTCTTGTCCGAGGTGCACAAAGGAGCAGTTGAGATCCAGCGCCGCCTGCCAGTAATCGTTGACCACCAGCTGCGCGCCATGCACGGCGCAGATGTCGCGGGCGCGGGCGATCTGGCGGCGCACTTCTGCATCCGGCTGGTCCTTTATGCGTAGCTGCACCAGTTTCACCCCGTGGGGCACCAGTAGCTCTAGTCGGCCGACGTGGCCGACAATCAGGTAAAAACGTTCCATCACATCAACTCTGCAAGACCAAGGACCGGCGTCGAAGGCACCGCCATGTCACGCGGCTCCATTGGCTGCGCTTGGAACCCAGCCCGCCCGGCCCGAATGGCCAGATCCATTGCGCGGGCCATAGCCACAGGGTCGCCCGCCTTGGCAACCGCGGTGTTCAAGAGGACCGCATCCATGCCCAGTTCCATGGCTTCCGCCGCATCCGATGGCCGCCCGATCCCGGCATCAACGATCAGCGGCACCTCCCGGAAATGCGCCCTCATGGCACGCAGCCCGTCTGGATTGCGCAGCCCCTGACCAGAACCGATCGGCGCCCCCCAGGGCATCAGCACCTCACAGCCCGCCTCGACAAGCCGTTCGGCGACAACCAGATCCTCGGTTGTGTAGGGGAAGACCTGAAAGCCATCCTCGGACAGGATCCGCGCGGCCTCGACCAGGGCAAAGATATCCGGTTGCAGCGTATCGCCATGGCCGATCACCTCCAGTTTGATCCAGGGGGTGTCGAAGATTTCCCGCGCCATCTGCGCAGTTGTAACGGCGTCCTGCACGGTGTGGCAGCCCGCGGTGTTGGGCAGAATGCGCGCGCCGGTCTGGCGCAGCATGTCCCAGAACCCTGCGCCCGATCCCGCCGCGGTTTCACGGCGCAGGGAGACGGTCAGAACCTCGCTGCCACTGGCCTGCACTGCGTCGGTCAGGACCTGCGGCGAGGGGTATTGCGCGGTGCCCAGCAAGAGCCGCGAGGATAGGTCGACATCATATAGCCGCATCGCTCAGCCCCCCTGCATCGGGGCGAGGACTTCCAGCCGGTCGCCCGCCGTTAGCCTGGTGTCATCGCGTTTGGCGCGCGAGATAAATTGCCCGTTGAGCGCGGTAGCAATCGCCGGACTGGTAAAGCCCAGCTCCTCCAGCGCGGCAGCGAGGGTGGTGGCGCGGATGTCACGCGGATCTGCGTTCACGATGATCTGCATCACTAGTCTCCGGAATCAGAATGTCTGCGGCGCGCGCGGCCATGGCGGGCGCCAGAAGAAAGCCGTGTCGGTACAGGCCGTTGAGGTACAGGCTGCCGTCCTGCCAGATCAGATCCGGCAGGTTGTCGGCAAAGGCTGGGCGCAGTCCTGCGCCGATCTCCACCACCGCCGCTTCGGCCAAGCCGGGGTGCAGCGCATAGGCCGCATTCATCAGCTCGCTGAGGGCGCGCAGGGTGGGTGGGCCGCTGGCGCTGCTTTCGATCATGGTGGCGCCCAGCATGAAATGGTGATCGGCACGCGGCACCAGGTAGATGGGGCTGCGCGGGTGCAAAAGCCGCAGGGTGCGGCTGATCTCCACCCCGGGCGCGTGCAGGATCGCCATCTCGCCGCGCACCGGGCGCAGGCCCGGTAGGGGCGCAGCCATCCCGGTGCAATCCAGCGTCACCCGCGACGGCGCCGGTGTGCCGCAGTGCAGGGTCACGCCCATCTCTTGCACCCGGGCTGCCAGATCCCGGATCGCGCGGCGCGGGTCCAGATGGCCCTCTTCCGTGAAATGCAGCCCGGCGCGGAACCGGCCTGCCAGCTCCGGCTCCAACGCGGCGATCTGCCTCTCATCGACCGCCACATGGGCGCGGGTGCGCCGGGCAAAACGGGTCAGCTCGGCCCGGTCGCGGGCGGGGGCCAGCACCAGCGTGCCGCGCCGGACCACCGGGGTGATCTGGGCCCACCAGTCGAGAGCGCGGCTGCCGAGGGTGATCACTTCCTCCTCGGCGCTTTCGCCCTCGCACCAGGGCGCCAACATGCCGCCGGCATAGCGGGAGGCGCTTTTGTCACCGATGTGGGCGCTGCGTTCATAAAGCGTCACCTCGGCCCCGCGCCGGGCCAGCTCATGCGCGGCGGCGAGCCCGGCAAGGCCCGCGCCTGCGATGGTGATCATGCCCCCGCGTCCTCAGTGTCTTTTACGGGCACGTATAGGTCGCCGCCTTCGCGGAATTTGGCGGCCATCGCCTCCATGCCTTCCTTCTGCGCCTCGGCACGGATGTCGTGGCTGATCCGCATGGAGCAGAACTTCGGCCCGCACATGGAGCAGAAATGCGCCACCTTATGCGCCTGTTTCGGCAGGGTCGCATCGTGGAAATCGCGCGCGGTTTCCGGGTCGAGCGAGAGGTTGAACTGATCCTCCCAGCGGAATTCGAACCGGGCGCGGGACAGCGCATCATCGCGCCGCTGGGCGCCGGGAAGGCCCTTTGCCAGATCGGCGGCATGGGCGGCGATCTTGTAAGTGATCACGCCGGTTTTCACATCATCGCGGTCCGGCAGGCCCAGGTGTTCCTTGGGTGTCACATAGCAGAGCATGGCGCAGCCGAACCAGCCGATCATCGCGGCGCCAATGCCAGAGGTGATGTGGTCATAGCCCGGTGCGATATCTGTGGTGAGCGGGCCGAGCGTATAAAACGGTGCCTCGTGGCAGCACTCCAGCTGCTTGTCCATGTTCTCCTTGATCTTGTGCATGGCCACATGGCCCGGCCCCTCGATCATCACCTGGCAATCCTTGGCCCAGGCGATTTTGGTCAGCTCGCCCAGGGTTTCCAGCTCGGCAAATTGCGCCTCGTCATTGGCATCGGCAATCGATCCGGGGCGCAGCCCGTCGCCCAGGGAGAAGGAGACGTCATACCGGCGGCAGATGTCGCAGATCTCCTCAAAATGCTCATAAAGGAAGCTTTCTTTGTGATGATGCAGGCACCATTTCGCCATGATCGAGCCGCCGCGCGACACGATCCCGGTCACGCGGTTGACGGTCATCGGCACCATGTGCAGACGCACGCCTGCGTGGATGGTGAAGTAATCGACGCCCTGTTCGGCCTGTTCGATCAGCGTGTCTCGGAACACCTCCCAGGTCAGGTCCTCGGCAATGCCGTTCACCTTTTCCAGCGCCTGATAGATCGGTACGGTGCCGATGGGCACGGGGGAGTTGCGGATGATCCATTCGCGGGTGTTGTGGATGTTGCGCCCGGTCGACAAATCCATCACCGTATCGGCGCCCCAGCGGATCGCCCAGACCAGCTTGTCCACTTCCTCCTCCATCGAGGAGGTCACCGCCGAGGTGCCCATATTGGCGTTGATCTTCACCTTGAAATTGCGGCCGATGATCATCGGCTCCAGTTCCGGGTGGTTGATGTTGGCGGGGATGATCGCACGACCTTCGGCGACCTCCTGACGGACGAACTCGGGCGTTACGTAATCGGGAATAATGGCGCCGAAATCATTGCCATCGCGATGACAGGGCGAGGTCTCGCGCAACTGGTTCTCGCGGATGGCGATATATTCCATCTCGGGCGTGATGATCCCGGCGCGGGCATAAGCCAGCTGCGTCACCGCCCTGTCGCCCGTGGCGCGCAGCGGGGCCGGGCGCTGAGGGAATTCCGGTGTCAGCCGGTCGCCTTCGACAAATCCGTTGTCCTCGGGCTTTACATCGCGGCCCTGGTATTCCTCCACATCGGCGCGCGTCAGGATCCAGTCCCGGCGCAGGGCGGGCAGGCCTTGGCGGATGTCGGTGGTGTGATCGGGATCGGTATAGGGGCCGGAGCTGTCGTAGACCGGCAGCGGCGCCTCGCCTGCGGTGGGGTGGGTTGCGATTTCGCGCATTGGCACGCGGATCTCAGGGTGGATGTCGCCGGAGACGTAGATCTTGCGCGATGCGGGCAGCGGGCCGGTGGTCACGCTGGGCGCGATCGTGGAATTCTGATGGGTCATGCGGTGCTCCTCGAAGCCAAAACTCGGAAAAGACACCAGATGAGGTTTGGACGGGGAAACGCGGAACGGTCGTACCTACCGATCGGTTCGGGCAGCGCGGAATTGGACCTGTACGGGGCCGCAACGACGCGCATCCTAGCTTCCTACGCCAGTGTCAACTGGGTCAGGTTCTAAGGGTCGCGTCACCGGCCGGGAGTGTTCCCGTCCTGTCAGCCTCTCAGTCCCCGTGGCGGGACTCCCCTGCGTGCTTTCACACCTAGGGGAGGCGCCCCCGCGCCGTCAAGAGGGTTTCTGCGATCGGGGGGTGTTGTGGGAGGTGGCTGGTAAGTGGCGTAAATAAAATGAAAAAATTAAACTTTGAGCGGCACGCACACGGTGCTTGCGTTCGTGTTTCAAAATTATCTATAAAAACCTAGGTCCGGGAGGTTTCTCCTGAGCAAAAATCTATAATGCAAATTGGGAGACCCCGAATGCTCGATGCTGCGCCGATCAGAACCGACTGGACACGTGCTGAGGCTGAGAAAATCTATAATCAGCCCTTCATGGATTTGCTGTTTCAGGCGCAGTCCGTGCACCGGCAGGCCTTTGACCCCAATCAAGTGCAGAAATCCAAGCTGCTGAGCATCAAGACGGGCGGCTGCCCCGAGGATTGCGCCTATTGCAGCCAGTCCGCGCGCAATGGTGCAAAACTCTCTGCCAGCAAGCTCATCGAGGTGGAGCGGGTGATCGCCGAGGCGAAAAAGGCCCGCGATGCAGGCGCCACACGCTATTGCATGGGGGCAGCCTGGCGCAGCCCGAAAGAGCGTGACATGGCGGCGCTGGAGGCGATGATCCACGGGGTCCGGGAGCTGGGGATGGAGACCTGCATGACCCTGGGCATGCTGGAGGAGGATCAGGTGTTCCGCCTGCGCGATGCGGGGCTGGATTACTACAACCACAATATCGACACCTCTGAACGTTACTATTCCGAGATCATCACAACCCGCACATTCGCCGACCGGATCGAGACCCTGAATCGGGTGCGCGAGGCGGGGATCAAGGTCTGCGCGGGCGGCATCGTCGGCATGGGCGAAGAGCAGATGGACCGGATCGACATGCTGCTGGCGCTGGCAACGCTGGATGAACACCCGGATTCGGTGCCGGTGAACATGCTGATCCCGATTGCCGACACGCCACTGGCAGACGTCCGGAAACTCGACCCCATCGAATTCGTGCGCACCATCGCGCTGGCGCGGATCCTGATGCCGAACAGCCATGTGCGCCTGTCGGCAGGCCGCACCGACATGAGCGATGAGCTGCAGGCGATGTGTTTCTTTGCTGGGGCCAATTCGATCTTTGTCGGGGAAACGTTGCTGACAGCGGACAACCCCGAGGAAGACAAGGATCAGCAGTTGTTCGACCGGCTGGGTCTGGTGGCCATGGCTGCCCATTGCGAAGGGCGGATTGGCGAGGCGGGCGAATGAATATCGCGGCAGCCGACCCCACCGCCGATCCCGCCGCGGCTCTGTTTCCGCGTCAACAGGCGCTGCTCACATCTCTTGCGGATCAGGACCGCTATCGCCGCCTGATCCCGCGGGCGGGGCATGATTTTTCATCGAACGATTATCTGGGGCTTGCGGCCAGCGATGAAATGCGCGCCGCCGCGATGGCGGCGTTGCAGCGGGGTGTGCCCGTTGGTGCCGGCGGTTCCCGCCTGCTGCGCGGCAATGACAGCGAACATCATCAGCTTGAGGAAGAGGCCGCGGCCTTTTTCGGAAGTGAGGCGGCGTTGTTCATGGGCGGCGGTTTCAACGCCAATGTGGCGATCTTCGCGACCCTGCCACAGCGCGGCGATCTGGTGCTATATGACGATCTGATTCACGCCAGCGTCCGAGAAGGGATGCGGCTGGGCCGGGCCGAAACGCAAAACTTTGCCCATAACGATTTGGCTGATGCGGCGCGGGTGATCTCTGACTGGCGTGCGGCGGGCGGCATTGGGCAGGTCTGGATCGCGGTCGAGGCGGTCTATTCCATGGATGGCGATCTGGCGCCACTGACCGAGCTGATGGCGCTGGCCGACGCGTCTGGCGGAGTTCTGGTGGTGGACGAGGCTCATGCCACCGGCCTGTTCGGACCGCAGGGCCGCGGGCTGGCGCATGACATCGCGCATCGGCCCAACGTCATCAGCCTGCACACCTGCGGCAAGGCGCTGGGCGCCTCGGGCGCGCTGATCTGCGCGCCGAAGGTGCTGATCGACATGCTGATCAACAAGGGCCGCATTTTCATATTTGCCACCGCGCCATCACCGCTCAATGCCGCGCTGGTGCGGGCATCGCTGGCCTTGCTGCAGCAGGATGCGTCGCGCATCGACCGTGCCTGGGAGGTGATTGATCATGCCCACGCCGAGGCTGCGCGCCTGTGCGGTCTGACCGGCTTTGCCTGTCAGATCCTACCAGTGATCACAGGCGGGGACGGGCGCACGATGCAGCTGGCCTCGGATCTGCAGGCGCTTGGCTATGACATTCGCGGCATTCGCCCGCCGACGGTGCCTGCGGGCACCTCGCGGCTGCGGGTGTCCATTACGCTCAACACCTCAAAATCGGTGGTGACGGAAATGTTCACCGATCTGGCACAGGTGCTGGAGCGGCGCCCATGAGCCGCACATTGGTGGTCACGGGGACCGACACCGGCATCGGCAAGACGGTGATTTCCGCTGCACTGGTGCAGGCGCTGGGCGCTAGTTACTGGAAGCCAGTCCAGTCCGGCCTTGAGGAGGAAACCGACAGCGCGTTCGTGGCGCGCATGACCGGGCGCCAGGTTCTGCCCGAAGCATACCGGCTGCAGCTGCCTGTTTCGCCGCATCTGTCGGCCGAGGCTGAGGGGGGCGAGATCTCGCTGGCGGAGTTGGCCTTGCCCGAAGGCGCGGGCACCCTGGTCGTCGAGGGCGCCGGCGGCGTCATGGTGCCGCTGAACCGACGTGAGCTGTTTCTCGATCTCTTTGCCCATTGGCGTGCGCCTGTGGTGCTTTGCGCGGCGACACGGCTCGGCACGATCAACCATTCGCTGCTCTCGCTGATGGCGCTCAAGGATCTGGGATGCCCTGTCGTCGGCGTGCTGTTCAGTGGCGATCCCGAACCCGAGGTGGAGGACACCATCTGCCAGTTCGGGCAGGTGCCGCATCTGGGACGGCTGCCGCATCTGGATCCGCTGACCCCGGTGACGCTCGCAGAGGCCTGCGCCGCGCATGTCGACCTTGCCACCATCCGCATGGCGCTGACCTGAAGGAAGGACATCCCGATGACCCCGCCGATGACCCCGCTGGAGTTTGACAAGAAACACCTCTGGCACCCCTATACCAATGTCACCAAACCCGGCCGGACCTTTCTGGTAAAGGAAGCGGAAGGCGTCCATATCACTTTGGAGGACGGTACCCGTCTGATCGACGCCATGTCCTCGTGGTGGTGCATGATGCACGGGCACCGGCATCCGGTGATCACGGCGGCCATGAAGGCACAGATCGACACCCTGCCGCATGTGATGTTCGGCGGGTTGACCCATGAGTCGGCGGTGGAGCTGGGACGGCGGCTGCTGGAAATCACGCCGGACAGCCTGCAGCGAATCTTCTACTGCGACAGTGGCTCGGTCTCGGTCGAGGTGGCGATGAAGATGGCGGTGCAATACCAGCACGCCATGGGGCAACCGGGGCGCAGCGAATTTGCCACCGTGCGCTCGGGCTATCACGGGGATACCTGGAAGGCGATGAGCGTCTGCGATCCCGACACCGGCATGCATCACCTGTTTCAGGGCGCGCTCAGCGTTCAGCATTTCGTCTCCCGCCCGCCGGTGGCGATGGGGCAGGAGTGGTGCGAGGACCCCGAGCAAAACGGCCTCGGCGAATTGCGCCGGGTGCTGGAGGCCGGGCAGGACCGCATCGCCGGGTTTATCCTGGAGCCGGTGGTGCAGGGCACGGGCGGCATGTACTTCTACCACCCCGAGTACCTCAATCAAGCGCGGGCGCTCTGCGATGAATTCGGCGTCCTGCTGATCTTTGATGAGATCGCCACTGGCTTTGCCCGCACCGGACAGATGTTCGCCACCGATTTTTGTTCGGTTGAGCCGGATATCCTGTGCCTCGGCAAGGGGCTGACCGGGGGGCATATTTCCTTTGCGGTGACGTTGTCCAATGACCGGGTGGCGGAAGGCATCGGTGGCGGCAATCCCGGTATCTTCATGCATGGACCGACCTATATGGCCAATCCACTGGCCTGCGCTGCTGCCTGCGCTGCGATCGATGTGCTGACCGGGCAGGATTGGCGGGGGCGCATTGCAGATATCGCGGCGCAGATGCAGGCAGAGCTGGCCCCGGCGCGCGACCTGCCAGGGGTGCGGGATGTGCGGGTTCTGGGGGCGATCGGCGTGATCGAGATGGATCATCCGGTGTCCGCCGATGAAGCCCATGCGCTGGCGCCGGACACCGGCGTATTCCTGCGTCCCTTTGGACATAACATCTATACGATGCCGCCCTTTATCAGCACGCCAGAACAGCTGAGCGCGGTGACTGCAGCGATGCTGCGGCTTGCGCGGGTGCTGTAACAACCTGAAACTAGAAAGGGGCGACCGATCATCTGTGCCGCCCCTGATTCTTTCTGAGGCGTGCATCGCCAGGCGGAGGTACGGGTTATCCGGTCTCAAAATTGAATTTCCATCCAAAAATTTAAATAGAAAATCAAGAAAATGCGTCAGCAGCGCCGTGAATGCTCGACAAATGGTCGTATTAAAGGCAAAACCTTGTCCTGTAGCCGGTCACACTGGATCATCAATACGCTGAGATGAACGGCTTGGACCGGCGGTGGCGAAACGGCAGATGGCGGCCCGATGGGCCGCGCAGCCCGCGACACCAGACGACCAAAATCACATAAGGGCGCGGGGCTTCGGGTCCGCCTGTTGCGCCCACAGAACGGGGATGACATCCATGAAATCAACTTCTTTTGCACTGGCGCTGGGCGCTTCTGCCATGCTTTCCGGTGCCGCGGCAGCGGCTGATCTGGGTGCGGTGGACACGCCGATCAAACTGGCCGTCAACGAATGGACTGGCCAGCACGTCACCACTCATATCGCTGGTGAGATGCTGAAGGCTGCGGGCTACAAGGTCGAATATGTCTCGGCCGGCATGATGAACCAGTTCCAGGCGATCGCGGATGGTGACATCCACGCGACGCTGGAAATCTGGTCCTCCAACGTATCGGACGAATACGCCAAGAAGGTCGCCGAAGGCACCGTCGAGGAACTGGGTGATCTGGAACTCGACGCCAAGGAAGGCATTGCTTACCCCGCCCACGTGGCTGAGCTGTGCCCGGGTCTGCCCGCATGGGAGGCGCTGAAGGCCTGCGCGCCGCAGTTCGCCACCGCCGAAACCCTGCCGCAGGGCCGTCTGGTGGATTATCCGGCCGACTGGGGCACCCCCGGCGCCGACCGCATGGCCGGTCTTGACCTGCCCTTCAAGGCGGTTCCCGCGGGTTCCGAGGCCGCGCTGATCGTCGAGTTGCGCGCCGCGACCGAGCGCAAGACGCCGCTGCTGATCACCTTCTGGCAACCCCATTGGGCGATGTCCGCCTATGACGTGAAATTCGTCGACCTGCCCGAGGGCGAAGAGGCCTGCTTTACCGATCCGGCATGGGGCCCGAACCCCAACGCGGTCAACGATTGCGATTTTGCCCCCTCGCGCATCTTCAAGGCGGGTTGGTCCGGTCTGGCCGAAACCTGGCCCGCAGCGCATGAAATCCTGTCGTCCTACACTTTGGCCGTTGAAGACCAGCAGCCGATGATGGGCGCCATCGACGTTGATGGTGGCAGCGTCGAGGAAGTGGTTGCCGACTGGATGGCGGCCAATGAGGACAAGTGGCGTCCGGTCGTGGACGCCGCGCTGAAGTGAGCCAAAGCGCCGTGAGTGACACGTCGACACCAGCCATCACCTGCCAGAATGTCTGGCAGGTGTTCGGCGCCCATGCGGACAGCGCCCTGAAACAGGCGCTGTCTGAAACCCAATCTGCCGAAGAGGCTGCCGCGGCGCTGCGCGCCAAGGGGCTGACGCCTGCGGTGCAGGACGCCACATTCGAGGTGAAAGAGGGCGAGTTGTTCGTCATCATGGGGCTCAGCGGCTCGGGGAAATCGACGCTGATCCGCTGTATCTCGCAGCTGTTGCCGGGAACTGGTGGCGACATCCTGATCGACGGCGAAAACATCCGCACCGCCAGCCCGAAACGGCTGATCGAGTTGCGCCGCAACAAGCTGGGCATGGTGTTCCAGCACTTCGGCCTGTTCCCGCATATGAGCGTGGCCGAAAACGTCGCCTATCCGCTGCGGGTGCAGGGGATGCGCAAGAAGGAGCGTCTGGCCAAGGCGCAGCAGGTGATCGAACTGGTCGGCCTTGGCGGGCGCGAAAAGAATTTCCCGCGTGAACTGTCCGGCGGGCAGCGCCAGCGGGTCGGCATCGCGCGCTCCCTCGTGGCGGATTGCTCCGTCTGGTTCCTGGATGAGCCGTTTTCGGCGCTGGATCCGCTGATCCGCCGCCAGCTGCAGGATGAATTCCTCGACATTCAGGCCAAGCTGAAAACCACCATCGTCTTTATCACCCATGACATCAATGAGGCGCTGAAGCTGGCCGACCGCATCGCCATCATGCGCGATGGCAAGATCGTGCAGATCGGCACGCCTTCGGACATCGTGCTGAACCCGGTGGATGATTACGTGCGCGAATTCTCCAAGGACGTCGCGAAGGGGCAGCACGCTCATGTGGCCTCGGTCATGCAGACCGGCGGGGATCTGTCCCATGGTCCCGACGATCCGGGCTTGCGCCGCGACATGACGCTGGATGCGGCGCTGGCGCGCTGTATGGAACTTTATGAACCCGTGCCGGTGCGTGACGAAAACGGCGCGCTTCTGGGTGTTGTGAACCCGGCAGATCTGGCGGCGGCCCTGCAGGTGGATCCGGCGGCATGATGACGCTCAGCAAAGGCAGCCGCGCGGCGCTGATCGCGCTGGCGGTGGGCATTCTGTGTCTGGCGCTGGAAGGCGTCGCACCCTGGCTTGTCTCTTTTCCCAAAGGCTGGGTGCTGCCCGCGACCGATTGGGTCGGCAGCATAATGGAGAGCTTCCTTGCCCTGATCAAACCGGCGGCGCGGATGTTCTCTGCGCTGATGGCCTATCCGATGGAGGCCGCAGGCTGGATCCTGAGCGAAACGCCCTGGCCATTGCTGATCGCGGCCACGGTGGCGCTGGGCTGGCGCCTTGGTGGGCTGGCGATGGCGCTGATGGCGGCCGTGGGCCTCGGCGCGGTGCTGGCCTCGGGCTACTGGCCCGAAAGCATGAACACGCTGGCGCTGGTTTCGGTCTCGGTGCCGCTGGCGCTGCTGGTTGGCGGTGCCATTGGTGTGCTGGCCAATGAATATCCCCGGGTGCGGGCGCCGGTGCAGGCACTGCTCGATGTGATGCAGACGGTGCCGACTTTTGCCTATCTGACGCCCCTCTTGGTGCTTTTCGGCTTTGGCCCGGTGGTAGGGCTGATCGCCTCGGCCATCTATGCGGCACCGCCGATGGCTCGCAACGTGATGCTGGGGCTGGAGCGGATCGAACCGGAGATCAAGGAAGCCGCTGTCATGGCAGGCGGCACCCGCATGCAACAGCTGTTCCAAGTCGAGATCCCCGCCGCGGCGACGCAGATCATGGTGGGCGTCAATCAATGCCTGATGGCGGCCCTGTCGATGGTGATCATCGCTGCCGTCATTGGCGGTTTTGACGATATTGGCTGGGAAGTGCTGCTGACCATGCGCAAGGCGCAGTTCGGCGCCAGCCTGATGGCGGGCTTTGTGATCGTGATCTTCGCCATCCTGATCGACCGGATGAGCGGCACGCTCGCCAATGAGCAGCGCCGCAGCTATGACGGGCGCGTATCGCTGGCGATCCTTGCGCTGGGCGCGATTGCCAGTCTGGCCTTTTACGGCCAGCTGCAGCATCCGGGCGACTATGCGCTGTTCGACAGCACCGCGGTTCGAGTCGACGCGGGCCTGTCGGCCTTTACCAGCGCCAATGCCGAGCTGCTGACCAGCGTCAAGAACGGCGTGATGTTCTACGTGCTGCTGCCGCTCAGGATCGGGCTTGATCAGGCGGTGCTGCCCTTCACCTGGGGCTTTGTCTGGACCACGGGGATGAGCCTTGCGCTCTTTGCTGCCGGGGCCGTGGCGGGATTGTACTGTGCCTATCGCGGGAACCTGACGCTGGGCGTGGTGATCCTGATCGCGGCGGGCATGCTGGAGACGGGGATTTCGCAGCTGCCCTGGCCCTTTGTGCTGGTCGGGGTGGGGGCGCTGTCCTTTGTCGCGGGCGGCGCGCGTCTGGCGGCGCTGTCTGTCGTGCTGCTGACAACGATCCTGCTGTCGGGGCTGTGGGAGCGGGCGCTTCTGTCGCTTTACCTTTCAGGGGCCTCGGTCTTTGCCTGCGCGGTGCTTGGCGGTGCCATCGGCCTTGCTTCGGCAGTCTCGCCCATGGTCTGGCGCGTGGTGCGCCCGATCTGCGATATGCTGCAGACGATCCCGCTGTTTGTCTTCCTGATCCCGGTGCTGATGGTGTTCCAGATCGGTGAGTTCTCCGCCTTCCTCGCCATCATGGCCTATGCCATCGTGCCGATGATCCGCTACACGCGCCACGGGCTGACCGAGACACCGGCGGATATGATCGAAGCCGCGACCGCTTCGGGCGCGACCCGCTGGCAGATGATGCGTGACGTTCGCGCGCCCTACGCGGCGCCGACCATCCTTTTGGGGCTCAATCAGACCATCCTTTATGCCTTTGCCATGCTGGTGATCGCAGCGCTGATCGGCACCACCGGTCTTGGCCAGTCGATCTACCTCGCGCTGGGGCAGGCGGATGTGGGGCTGGGCATCTCTGCTGGCGCGGCGATGGCGATTCTGGCGCTGATCGCGGATCGCATCGTGCAGGGCTTTGCCGAGGAACGGCGCCACGCGCTGGGTCTCTAAGCCACCTCTTCTGCCGCGCTGCCCTTCTGGTGGCGCGGCAAATGCCCCTCTGGTCCGCTCCCTGAAACCGCGCTAGGATCTGTTTCGCTGAACAGAACCACAACCAAGTGAGGTCTCCCGATGAGCCTGGCCTATGTCATGACCACTGAACGCGGCGCCACTGACCGGCTGCTGACTGCGCTGGCCGAGCGTTTGCAGGCGCGCGGGCTGCGTCTGGCGGGAATCGTTCAGACCAACACCGAATGCTATGACGACAAGCTGTGCGACATGGATGTACGGGTGCTGCCGGGGGATGAGGTGATCCGCATTTCCCAGTCTCTGGGGCCAGAGGCCCGCGGCTGCCGCTTGAACCCCGGCGCGCTGGAGCAGGCGGTAGGGCAGGTCACCGAGAGCCTTGCTCAGACGCCCGCACCGCAGGTGCTGCTGGTCAACAAGTTCGGCAAGCACGAAGCCGACGGCCGCGGCATGCGCCCGGTCATCGGCGAGGCGCTCGCCATGGGTATCCCGGTCGTTTCTGGCGTCAACCGGATGAACGTGGAGGCTTTCAAGGATTTCTCCGGCGGTATGGCAGAGGCGGCTGAGGCCGATCTTGATGCGCTGGAGGCCTGGGTGATGCAGGCGGTCAAGACCCCGGCAGAGTGATGCCGCGGGGGCGCGGTCCCCGCTGCCGGATATCAGTGATTTCCGAAGATTGACCCAGTCCCGCGCCGGGTCTTTTTTCAGCTGGCACTAGAGTGCGGACTTGAGGGAATTCGCCCCGAAACAGATGGTCGGTGTGCGGTAAGGGAGAGGATAAAGTGAGGCTGGAAACGGGGCAAAACCGGCTGCCAGAGCTGAAGCGGTGGGGAGTACTGTATTGGGAGGCCTGGACCCCACACGGGCGGTTGCCACCATCGTTCCCGATGAAAATCTCAATCATTTCAAGGAGGAAGGTGGTGGGCGACCCTGGAATCGAACCAGGCGTGCGTCTCCGCGAGGGAGTTACAGTCCCCTGCCACACCTTGCGGCCTGTCGCCCACTGTCAGGTGAGTGTTGCACCTAACGTGGAGGCGTGATTACTAGCGGCACCAACGGGCGTCAACAGGAAAATACCAAGTTTTCTGCGCTGGCCTGAAATTCCTTTTATCGGAGAGAGCAATGTCGAAGAAACCCACCAAGAAACCCCAGTGGGTCATCGAAAAGGAACAGGCCAAGAAGGCAGGCGCGAGCGAAACCGTCTGGTTGTTTGGCCTGCACGCGGTGCGCGATGCGCTGATGAACCCGCGCCGGGAGAAACTGCGGCTGATCGTGACGCTGAATGCCCAGAACAAGCTGGAAGAGGCCATCGCGGCTGCCGGGATCGAACCCGAGGTGGTTGATCCGCGCAAGTTCAACGCGCCGCTGGATCCCAATTCGGTGCACCAGGGCGCGGCGCTGGAGGTGAAACCGCTCAACTGGGGCAGTCTTGCGGAAAACTGCATCGGCGCCGAAGTGCCGCGGGTTCTGCTGCTGGACCGGGTGACTGACCCGCATAACGTTGGCGCGATTCTACGTTCGGCCGAGGTGTTGGGCGCCAGCGCCGTGATCGGCACCCGCCATCACTCGGCGCCCGAAACCGGCGCTCTGGCGAAAACCGCCAGCGGCGCGCTGGAACGTCAGCCCTATCTGCGGATGCGCAACCTCTCGGATACCATCACCGAGCTGCAGAATATGGGCTTTCTGGTGCTGGGCCTCGATGGCGAGGCAGAGCAGACCATCGAACAGGCGCTGGAAGGGCGCAAGGACCGCCCAGTGGCGCTGGTGCTCGGCGCCGAGGGGCCGGGGCTGCGGCAAAAGACCAAGGAAACCGTGGATCAACTGGTGAAAATCGACTTTGCCGGGGGATTCGGATCGCTCAACGTCTCAAATGCTGCGGCAATCGCCCTATATGCTTCCAGAGAAAGATCCTAAGCGGACAGGAGGCAGGCATCGCACATTCCAGCATTTCCGGAGGTAAGATCCTCAGTTGTTGTTACTGCGGCGTTCAATCGGCTTTTGTGCCCGGGGGGCGTGGCATGTCCACGCTGATATGCGGAACCTGCGGGGCGCCGCTTTCGGCGCAAAAGGCCCGGCCACTGGCGCCGGGCAAGGGCGCCAAAACCCCGGCGACGGCTGTGCCCGCGTCGCGGTCCAAGATTTCGCACCAGCCTGCGCCGGTGAAACCCGCCTATAAGCCGAAGAAGAGCAAGCCGCGCAAGAAACGCAAAAGCATGTTTCAAAAGGTGTTGTCTGAGGCCTTTGACGTGATCGAGGATATTTTCGACTGAGAGTCTGATTCAAAACTTTTCGAGTGAATTCATTGTCTTGCGAGCATCCGCGTGACGCGGCGGATGTGTGCGATTGTGACCCAAGCTGCCGCGCTGGCGATGGATTTTTCCCAATCCTTCGA